>NZ_JBHTDO010000017.1:0-13501 GCF_042666575.1 Actinoplanes sp. GCM10030250
CACGATCGGCGTCGCGAAGAACAACAGCATGATCGTGCCGTGCATGGTGAACAGCTGGTTGAACTGCTCCGGCGACAGCATCTGCATGCCCGGCCGCGCCAGCTCCGCGCGCATCAGCAGGGCCATCAGGCCACCGAGCAGGAAGAACACGAAGGACGTGACCATATACATGATCCCGATCTGCTTCGCGTCCGTCGTGCGCAGGATCCTGGCCAGAGCCGAACCCTTGACCTGTCGCCGCACCGGATATGGTCGGGTCGCGATCGGCGACGGCGCAACGGTCGTCACGAATTGCCTCCGTTGTCTCGTTCGTCCCTCTCAGGGGTGTCCCGACCTTCGGCCTCCCGAACATCGGTGTCCCGTAAATCGGTCCACCGACCATCGGTCCCCTGAAGATCGGTGTCACGAAGATCGGGCGTACTCCGCAGGCAGAATAGTCCCCCACCGACGTTCGGCAGTCGCGGGGTGACCAAAAGAGAGACGTCCGCTTCAGACTGACGAGACCAACTCACGATAGTGATCGGTGAAGATGCGGAGGCCACGACGCCGCAGCATGGGGTCGCGCAGAGTCGGCGGAACGTCCCGGGTGCGATCCCGCTCACGGGTGCGGTCGCGGACCTCCGCGCAGCGCGGCCGGCGCCGCTCCTCATAAGCCCGCAGAGCAGCCGGAATGTCGCCGGAAGCGGTACGCAGCTCCTGCCCGAGCACCCAGCCGTCCTCGAAAGACATCGCGGCGCCCTGAGCCATCGTCGGCGCCGTGGCGTGTGCCGCGTCACCGAGCAGCACGACCGGCCCTTTGGACCATCGCGACAGGACGACCTCGTCGGTCCGGGCGACCTGGACCTTCTCGATCTTCTCCAGAATGGCCGGGACGGGCCCGCCGTAGCCCCCGAAGAGCTCGAGCATCCGCTTCCTCGGATCCTCCGGGTTGGGGCTGTCCGGTGCGGTCTCGTCGGCGTAGCAGTAGAGCTTGCGCCCACCCATCGGCATCACGACGAAGGCGGACCGGCGGCCGAGAACCGCGGTCCAGTCGGTCAGGGGCGGTCCGCCGGTGACCACGGAGCGGTAGACGATCTGGCCGGTCGGCACCGCGGGGCCACCCAGGCCGGATTTGTCACGGATGGTCGAGCGCCTGCCGTCGGCACCGACGACCAAGTCGTACTCCGAGACGGTGCCGTTGGAGAACTCCACCTTGGCGGCGCCGTCGATGATCTCCAGCCCCTGCACCGCGGTCTCGAACCGCACGTCGCCGCCGACCCCGGTCAGCAGCACCTGCTGGAGATCGGCGCGGGAGAGGGCGCGAGACTCACCGACACCGGCCCAGAGGGCGGCCACGTCCATCTCGAACAGCTCGCGGCCGCGCATGTCGAGGAAGACCTGCCGGAAGATCAGGTCGCCGAGCGGGCGCAGCGGGACGTCGAGGCCGAGCAGCCGCAGAGCGCGCGAGGCGTTGCCGGGCAGATAGATGCCGGCGCCGGGAACCGTGGTGGCCGGCAGAGCCTCCACCACCTCCGGCCGGAAACCGGCGACGCGCAGCCCTCGGGCCGCCGCCAGGCCGGCGATGCCGGCGCCCACCACGAGGATGCGCAAGCTCATCGCACCAGCGCTTTCTTGTTGATGGATACGCGTCGGAGCCAGAACATTACCGCCCGCCATCGTCGCGGGGGAACACCCGCCATCGAGAAGCGGTCCGATTTGTTCAATACCTGCGGATGCGTACGCCGTAGCGTCACCCTCATGACTCCTGTTCTGAACGCGTTCGGCCTGGCTGTGGCCGACATGGCGGCTTCACTGGCCTTCTACCGTCTGCTGGGGATGGAGTTCGCGGACGGTGCCGACGACGCACCGCACGTGGAGGTCGCCCTCGGCGGCGGCATCCGTCTCATGTGGGACACCCATGCCGTGATCAAGTCGTTCGACCCGGACTTCACGCCGCCCGGCCCGGACAGCGCCCGCGTCGGGCTCGCCTTCGAGTGCGCCGGCCCGGCCGAGGTGGACGCTGCCTTCCAGAAGGTGACGGCCGCCGGGCACACCGGCCGGCTGAAGCCGTGGAACGCCCACTGGGGCCAGCGATATGCCGTGCTCGTCGACCCGGACGGCAACACGGTCGACCTCTACGCCGCGCTGGAAACCTGAGCAACGCTGGAGATCTGAGCGACGCTGGAAGCCTGAGACGCGCTGGAAGGCTGAGACGCGCTGGAAGGCTGACCCACCAGCGAACCGAGCGGCACACCGGCCAGGGCTTTCACCTCGCGCGACAGGTGGGCCTGGTCGGCATAACCGCTGTCGGCCGCCACCTCGGCGAAGGCCCGGCCGGCCCGGGCCAGCGCGACCGCCCGCCGCATCCGGAAGATCCGGTGCAGCGTTTTCGGCCCATAGCCATAGGCCGCGACGCTGCGCCGCCGCAGGTGACGCTCGCCCAGCCCGGTGACCGACGCGATCTCGCTGACCGGCCGGTCGGCGCGGGCACCGGCCGAGACCGCGACCATCACCGGATCGGGCTCCTGCCAGCGGCGGGCGGCGGCTGCCTCGAGAGCCGCACCGGGATCGTCGGCATCGGCGATCCGGCGCACCTCGGCGGCCGGCCACAGCTGGTCGAGCGGAACCCGCTGGTCGAGCACCTCGGAGGCGGGCACCCCGAGCACACCGGGCCCGGTCCCGGCGCCGAAGCGCAGCGCGTGGTGACGGCTGCCCGGCTGCGGTGAGCCGACCTGCGCCGTGGTGTCGGGCCCGGCCACGAAGACCGAGCCGTCCTGCCAGATGATGTCGAGGCATCCATCCGGAAGGATGCGGTGGACGGCCGCGCCGGGTGACGTGACGCTGTGCCAGGCGACGACGAACGGCAGTGAAGAAGGCCTCTCCGTGTACATGCGGGAAGCCAACCACGCGGGTACGACATTTCCCTGCCGAGTTACATCTGTGTATTTCTCCCCGGGTCCGGGCAGAGAATCGGTCTATGACGGACCGCCTCGACGAGTACCGCCGCAAGCGCGACGCCCGGCGCACCCCCGAGCCGGTCCCGCGCGCAAGAGAGAAGCAGGCGACAGAGAAGCAGGCGACAGAGAAGCGAACGGAAGAGAAGCAGAGCCGCTTCGTCATCCAGCAGCATCACGCCCGCAGCCTGCACTGGGACGTACGGCTGGAGCGCGACGGCGTGCTCGTCTCGTTCGCCGTCCCGCGCGGCCTGCCCCGCGACCGCGCCCGCAACAACCTGGCCAAACACACCGAGGACCACCCGCTCGAATACCTGGATTTCGCCGGCGAGATCCCGTCCGGCGAGTACGGCGGCGGGCGGATGACGATCCACGACAGTGGAACCTACGAGACCGACAAGTGGCGCGACGACGAGATCGGGGTCACCTTCCACGGCGAGCGCACCAACGGGCGCTACGTCTTCTTCCAGACCGGCGGCCAGGACTGGATGGTCCGGCGGATGGATCCGTCCGAGCCGGGCTGGGAGGCGATGCCGGAAACGGTGGCGCCGATGCTGGCGGCCCGTGCCTCAGCGCTTCCTTCTGCCGACCCCGACTGGGGATATGAGATGTCCTGGGGCGGAAAACGCGTCACCTCGTACATCTCGGGTGGAAGGTTGCGTTTGATCGATGCCGGCGGCGGCGATGTGACCTCGTGGTTTCCGGAGATCCGGCCGATCGGGCCGGCGCTCGCGCCGCTGGAGGCCGTGCTCGACGGTGAGATCGTGACGTTCGACGGCGCGCGGCCCTCGCCTGATCGGCTGGCCCGGCGCGAGGCGCCGAAGGACTCTGCCGCGGCCAAGCGGTTCGCTGATCGCTTTCCGGCACACCTTCTGCTGTACGACTTGACGTGGCTGGAGGGGCACTCGACAGTCGAGCTGGTCCGTTACGCCGAGCGCCGCGAGTTGCTCGACGGCCTCGGTCTGGCCGGTGACCATTGGCAGACACCGCCCTACTTTCCCGGCGGGGGCGAGTTCGCGCTTGAGGCCGCTCGCGCTCAGGGCCTCGGCGGTGTCGTCGCGAAGCGCCTGGACTCGCCCTATCTGCCCGGCCGGCGGAGTCGCCTCTGGCTCTCGATTCCCGCCTGATGATCATGGGATCGATCCCGGTGGACGCTGCCGACCCCGATCGAGGGAAGCCTCGCCTGCGCGGCCAGAATGCGTGCGCCCGTTTTCCTGGGATCCGGCTGGGGCCGGCCGATGATCGGGTCTCGCGCCGCGGCATCCCGGAAAGGTCGATACGTCAGATGCATCCGGACCTGTCCCCCACTCCGCCGGTGATCTCGGAGCTGGCGGCCGAGCTGTGGACGTCCGCGGCCGGCGTCCTGGACGCCAACTGGGCGGGTGATCACACGGTGCCGTCCCGGGCGCTGCATCCGCATCAGTGGAGTTGGGACACGGCGTTCGCCGCGATCGGCCTGGCCTATGTCAATCAGAGCCGCGCCTGGCGGGACCTGCGCAGCCTGTTCGAGGCGCAGTGGCCGGACGGCCGGGTGCCGCACATCGTGTTCGACCCCGCCACCGCCGAGGACGACTACTTCCCCGGGCCGGCGTTCTGGAACGTCCCGGCGTACGCCCGTCGCCCGGCCGGCGGCAGCACCGGCCTCGTCCAGCCGCCCCTGCATGCGCTCGCGGCGTGGGAGGTCTACCGGCACGCCGCCGCACACGGTGCGGCCTCCGCCCAGCTGGCGCGCACCGAGCTGGAGTGGCTCTATCCGCGGCTGGTGGCGTCGCAGCAGTACCTCACCGACCGGCGGGACGCGGGCGGCACCGGCCTGGCCACCATCGTGCACCCCTGGGAGTCGGGCCTGGACGACAGCCCGGCCTGGGACGACGCGCTGGTGGCGGTCCCGGCCGACCTGAGCCTGCCGGAACAGTCCGCCGATCATGCCCGTCATCTCGGGCTGGCGCTGTCCTATCGCGACAGCGGGTACTCCGACAACGACCTGGCCGGGCGGCACGACTTCGTCGTCGAGTGCCCGGGGTTCAACGCCATGCTCGCCACCGCCGAGCTGGCGCTCGCTCAGATCGCGGGCGTACTCGGGCACAGCGCGGAGGCGCAGCGGCACCGGGATGCGGCCCGGTGCATCACCGCGGCGATCGCCGACCGGCTGTGGGATCCGCTGACCCGGCTCTTCCACGCCCGGGACGTCCGGACCGGCCGGCTCAGCCCGGCGCACTGCGTCAACGGCCTGCTGCCGCTCATGCTGCCCGACCTGCCGGCGCATCAGGCCACCGCGATCATGGCGGCGGTGGGTTCGGAGCGGTTCGGGCTGCCGGCGCCGAGTTACGACCGGACGGCGCCGCGCTTCGACAGCCGCCGGTACTGGCGCGGGCCGGTATGGATCAATGTGAACTGGCTGCTGCGCCGGGGCATGCTGGTGCACGGCTACGTGGAGGAGGCGGAGGAGTTGCGCCGGGCGATGCTGCGGCTCGTTCACCGCAACGGGCACTACGAGTACTTCCATCCGGGAGACGGTTCAGGGCTGGGTGCGGCAGCCTTCACGGGGACCGCGGCGCTCTGCCTCGACCTGCTCGCCGACCGGTCCGCTCCGGCTTACGCCCGGTCGGTTTTGGTTCCGGCTCGTGGGCGGTCCACCTCGACGGGCTTGTCGAGCAGGGCCTCGGCCAGCTTGGCGAGCTGACGCATCTGCGCGGACGTCAGCCGGTCGAAGATCAGCTGCTGGACCGCCTCGGCGTGCCCCGGCGCCGAGGCGACCACTTTGTCCAGACCCTCGTCGGTCAGCACCGCGATCTGCACGCGGCCGTCCTCGGCGTCCCGCTCCCGGCGCACCCACCCGCGCTCCTCCAGACGGGCCACCACATGGGACAGTCGGGAAAGTGACGCGCAGGCCCGTCTGGCGAGCTTGCTCATCGCCAGGCGACGGTCCGGGCGCTCGGAGAGGGTCATCAGGACGAGGTAGCCCATATGGGTCAGGCCGGCGTCGCGCTGGAGCTGCGCTTCGAGCGCCGCAGGCACCCTGACCAGCACCTCGATGAATTGCCGCCAGGCGTACTGCTGCTCGTCGGTCAACCAGCGGGGCTCGTCCATGCTGGAAGGTTAGTGGCGATCGAGACGGGCGCCAGTCGCCGGCCGGCCGAGATCGAATGTGCCGCATTCCGATCGGTCGTTGATTCGATCGACTTCCGTGAACGTTGCCGGGTACTCTGTGCGGGGACTTTAACCCCGACACGGCGCCGGAACCGGCTGGCTGGGGGGCCTCGGCCGGTTCCGGCGTCGTGTGCCCGGCGCGGATTCCCGGGCGGTGCTTTCGAGATTTCAGGCAGTGCTTTCGAGATTTCAAGCGGTGCTTTCGAGGGATTCTCGGGTGAACAGCCGTCACGAGGACGGCGGTTCGTCCTTACCCGCCTCTTCGAGGGCGTCAGCCTCTTCCTTGGTCTTGTGCACAGCACCCTCGGCGTGCTCCGGCGGACCGTAAACCGTGTAGAGAACCAGCGGGTTCGGGCCGTCGTTGAGGAAGTTGTGCTTGCGGCCGGCCGGCACCACGACCAGGTCACCCTGCGCGACCTTGCGGGTCTCGCCGGAGATGATCGCCTTGCCGACACCGCTGACGAAGGTGAGGATCTGGTCCACCTCGTGGACCTCCTCGCCGATCTCCCCGTCCGGCGGGATCGTCATGACCACGAGCTGGGTGTGCTTTCCGGTCCACAGGACCCGGCGGAAGTCGGGACTCTTCTCCGCGACAGTGGCAATCGTGAAGTGCTCCATGCCCCGGACGTTACCCAAGTCAGCCGTTTCGCAACCGGCCCGCGCCGCGCAACCACCCGGGCGCGGTCAGGAGCCCCGGCCCGCGCCGCGCAACCACCCGGGCGCGGTCAAGAGCCCCGGCCCGCGCCGCGCAACCACCCGGGCGCGGTCAAGAGCCCCGGCCCGCGCCGCCCCACCACCCCGGGCGCGCGGTCAGGAGCCCCGGAGCCGGCCCGGCGGCACGGGTGAGGGGCGCCCGATCAGATAGCCCTGCACATAGTCGACGCCGAGCTCCCGCAGCATCCGCAGGGTCGCCTCGTCCTGCACGAACTCCGCGACCGTGTGGATGCCGTACGCCTGGCACACCTGCACCAGCGCTCGCACCAGCACCTGATCCTGCGGGTTGTCGACGAGATCCACCACGTACTCCCCATCGATCTTGACGAGGTCGATGGGGAAGAGCCGCAGGTAGCGGAAGGACGCGTACCCGGAGCCGAAGTCGTCGAGCGCCAGGCCGCAGCCGAGATCACGGACCCGGTCCGCGAAGCGTCGCGCCTCGCTCAGATTGCCGATCAGCGCGGTCTCGGTGATCTCGAAGGTGAGCTGAGCGGGATCGACCCCGTACCGGTCGAGCAGCTTCTCCACCTCGGTGGTCAGCCGCGGGTCGCCGACCGAGCGGCCGGAGAGGTTCACCTGGAGGCAGAGGCCGGGCTCCTCGGCGGCGAGCCGCATGGCCCGCTCCACCACCCACAGGTCGATGTCGTAGACGGCGTCCAGGCGCTCGGCCGCGTCCAGCACCTGGATCGGCGACTGCGGGCCGTCCGACTCGTCGAGCACCCGCAGCAGCAGCTCGTGCCGGGTCACCTTGTTGCTCTGCAACTCCAGGATCGGCTGCGAGTAGAGGGTGAACCGGTCGGTGCCGAGCGCGTCGGCGACCCGGGAGCGGTAGGAGCCCTGGCGGTCGCGTACCGGAACCGGGTGGGCGACGACGGTGAGCGGCTCGTTCGCCTCCCGCGACTGGCGCCACGCCTGCTCGGCGTCGATCAGCAGCCCGTGGCTGCCCGCCTCGGCGTCACGCTCGAAGCGGACCAGGCCACCCCAGGCGACCAGCGGCGACTGTTCACGCAGGGCCGCCAGCAGCGCGTGCGACTGCTCGCGGGACGCTTTCCAGGAGATACCGGAGAAGAGGACGGCGATCTCGTTCGGGCCGACCCGGCCGAGCAGATGCTCCGGGCGGGTACGGTCCTCCAGCGTCCGGGCGGCATGGTTCAACAGCTCGGCGTTGCGCTCCGGTCGTACCCCCTCGGCGCCTTCACCCGCCTCGCCCACCTGGACCCGGATCACCAGCAGCGCGCCACCCGCACCGCGCAGCGCGCGGTCGATCTCGTCGGCGAACCGTGCCCGGATCAGCAGGCCGGTCGCCGGGTCGGGCTCCACCAGCGACGCCTGCACCGTTTCGCCCCGCCGGGTCAGCCGCGCCGACTCCCGGCGGGCCCGCTCCCGGGAGGAGACGTCGCGGACCGTGCCGCGGATGCCCCGGACCGTGCCGTCGGGGCTGATCATCGGCTCGAGGCGGCAGTCGACGTCGAACCAGCCGCCGTCGGCGCGCATCAGCCGCACCGTGATGTGCACGGTGTTCCGGCTGGTCCAGGACTCGGTGATGGCGCCGAGGGCCTTCGCCTGGTCGTCGCGATGCACGTATCGCGACAGGATCTGCCGGGTCATCTCCTTCTCGGCCGGTGGTCGGCCGAGCATCGCGGAGAGGGCCGCGGACCACACGATCTGGTCGCCGGTCGCCGTGTACGTGAACCAGGCGGCCTGCTTGTCGGATGGCTGCCGGGGCTCCGGCAGGGTGGCCGGCGGTCCCAGCGTCCAACGCTCCCGTTCTTCGGGCATCGTCATACGCCGCCACCTCCCCCCTTGCACACGGCTGCTCCCCCTGCCACCAAATCCCCTCACCTATTACGACCCGTCACCAGGCCGCAGTAACAGTGGACGCACGCGTCAAAGTTTCGACGTTTCCGCAGGCAAGGCCAGGAGCAGGGAATTATCGCCCATCCGGAGTAACGAAACAACCGAATGGATGACCTCGTTCCACCGCAATTGCGCCAAAAAGCTTCCTCTCGCTCCATGACAGACAGTTACTGCGAGTGGTGACTATGGAACCTTACGCATTTACCTACCCGCAAGTACCCGGCGGCATGCACCGAGCGCGTGCAAGACGATGCTGCGCGTGACCGTCAATCACCGTCGATGGTGGAGATTTCCAGCTCAGCAATGCGTTGCCAGACCGGCCGCATTGCCACTTCCGGCTCGCGGGCGAAGACACTGCCGCGGATGCGCACGAAGACGCAGTTGCCCACCCGCTCCAGCACCGACTGACGGCGCATGTCGCTCTCCCACTGCTCCGGGCCGTGATAGGCGTCGCCGTCGCACTCGATCGCGAGCCGCCGGCCGTCCGGCGCGTTCAGCACGAAATCGATCCGGTAGCCACCGATCCGGAACTGCGGAATCGGCCGGTAACCGCGGCCGACCAGCAGCTTCAGCACGTCGCGCTCGAAGTCGCTCTCGCACCGGGCGGCCAGGTCGGTCGCCGCGGCGTCCGTGGGGAGGTTCAACGCGTACGACAGGAGCAGTCCCCGGGCGTCGTCGGCCAGCAGGGCGGACGGGCGCGTCGAGTGGAAGATCCACAGTTGGTCCCGGGCCCGCGAGGCGGCCACGTTGATCCGCCGGTGGTAGTCGCGCTTGGTGAACGCCGCGATCCGTGGATCGTTCTCGGACACCACCATCGAGACCAGCACCACGTCGCGCTCATCGCCCTGGAACGTGTACGCGTCGCCGACCCGCAGCCGCCTGGCCTGGATCTCGTCCTCGCCGATCGCCTCACGCAACTCGGTGAGCAGGTGGTTCGCCTGCCCACTGCTGCTCAGCAGGCTGATCACGCCAAGGGTCTTCCCGTCGTACCGCGGGTCGGCGACGATCTTCGTCACCCGCTCGACGAGGGCTGTCGCCTCCTCCAGATTGACGTCGCCCAGGCCGGGCAGCGGCTGGCGAACGCCGGTCTCGGAGAAGACGGTCTGGATCGGCGGCAGCGCCGGACGGTCCGCCCGCAGCGGCATGATCTTGCCGTCGTAGTAGTGCCGTGAGGAGAACTCGATGATCTGCGGTACGCAGCGGAAGTGCTCGGTCAGCAGGATCCGCTCCGGGGAACGGCGCACCGCGTGGTCGTAGAGGGAGGACTCCGGATCGAAGTGCTCGGCCGACGGCACACCGTCCAGGTGCCGCTGGATCAGACCGGACACCGAGCCGACGAACCCGAGCTGCGGGCCGATCTGCTGGTCGTCGCCGACCACCACGGCACGCTCGGCCAGCGACAGCACCGGCAGCGCGAACAGGTCCGCCTGCGACGCCTCGTCGACGATCACCACGTCGAACTTCGCACCGCCCGCGAACTGCTCGATCGCCCGGTCCACCGACATGACCCAGACCGGCACCGCGGTGACCGCCGACTCCATCGCCCGCTGGGCATGGGCCTGCCAGGCCGCGGCACCCCGGCCGGTGCCCTTGCCGATCTTCCGCAGGGCGGTGGTCCAGTCGGCGAGGGCCGCCCGCCGCCGGTCGTCCAGGGCGCGGGCCACCTCCAGCCACGCGGACGCGACCACCAGGTCACCGGTCAGCCGCCGGATCCGCGCACGGGCCCGCTCCACCCGGCGGGACAGGACCGCCGGGTCGACGTCACCGACAACACCGTCGAACCAGGTCTGCGCGCGCCGCCACTCCCACGCCTCCAGGCAGGCCTGACCGGAGACGACCGGATGTTCACCGCTCGCGATCTGCGCCGCCCACTCCGGCGCGGCGCTCGCCAGCCGGTCGTGCGCGGCGTGGAACCGCATCACGTCCGGCTGCATCAGGACCAGCCGGCGCACCTCGGCGACTGCCTCGTCCCAGCCCTCCAGGGTCGTCCACGCCTCGACCAGGTCGGGCCACGGCGCGATCCGCTCGGTTACCGTGCGCTCCAGGCTCTCCGCCTTGTCCAGCGCGAAGACCTCGGTGGCGCCGGCCAGCAGCTCCGCCACCTCACCCAGGGCGGTCGCGTCCGGCTGCAACTCCCGCTGCGGCACGAGCCCGGCGAGCCGTGCGGCCAGCGGGGGCCAACGGTGCAGGTCGAAGTCGAGCGACTGGCTGGCGTCGGCGAGCAGGGCGCCGGCCCACACCTCCGGGTCGCCCAGGCCGTTGGCGGGTTCCGGGATGGAGAGCCGCTCGACCCACTCCAGCCAGAGGTCGCCCAGCCTGCGGCGGGACTGGGTTCGGCGTACGCCGGCGACCACCAGATCCACGTCGGCGACCGAGCGGACCGGCTCGTCGTCCACCCGGATCTCGTCGGCCAGCCGGTGCAGGCCCGGCTGCATCAGCCGGCTGAGGCCCTTGCCCGCCGCGAACCGCTGCCGCATCTCGGCCAGCCTGGTCAGGAGCAGTTTCGGCTCGGCCAGCACCGGGTCGGGCACCACGATCCGATGACCGGTGACCGACCGGGCCAGCCCGGCCAGCTCGCCGTAGATCGACTCGGTGGCGGCGACGTGATCGGTCCAGATGGTGCGCCAGTGCGGGTCGTCCAGCAGCCGGCCGAGACGGTCGGTCCACGTACCCTCGCGGCGGCGCAGCCAGGCCACCGCCTCCCGCAGGTCCCCGAGCAGGTCCGCCATGCCGGCGCGGCGCTCCTCGCGTACCTTCGCAAGATCCACGCCTTGGTCCGCCAGCAGCGACAGGCGCGCCCGCGTCTCAGCGGTCTTCTCCCGCTGAGAGGCGGTCTCGGCGGCGTCCGGCAGATCCTGGATCTCCGGCGACGGCCGCATCGCGGCCGCGCGATCATCCGGCGACAGCCGCGCCGAAAGCTTCAGCAGCGTGGCGAAATCCTCGATGGTCAGCGGCGCCGGGCCGGAGACCGGGTCCGGAATACCACCGTGTGCGGCTGCGCGATCGCGCAGCCAGGTGCCGACCTCCGCGGGCAGCAGAGACACACCACCGATCTGGTACGAGACAGCCTCGCTCTCGGCGATCAACCGCAGTCCCGCGGTCGCGGCTGCCAGCTCGCGCTCGGCCTCCTCCAGGGTCCGGGTGAGCCGCTCGACCTTCTTAGCCTCCGCCTCCTTGTCAAGGGTGGCCGCCCGGTCGGAAAGTTCGCGCGCGGCCAGCTGGAGCTGCACGAGCTGGTCGGTGGTACGCCCGAGAACCGCCAGGCAGAGCGCCTGGACCTCGTCGGGAAGGCCGTCGCGGAGAACCCGCAGCGGCTCCTCCTTCTGCGCCACCACCAGGACACGCTTGCCGTTCGCCATCAGATGGCAGATCAGGTTGCGGATCGTGTGGGTCTTGCCGGTGCCGGGCGGGCCCTGCACCGCGACGTTCCGGTGGTGCGCGAGCCGCCTGGCGATCGACTCCTGCGCCTCGTTCGTGGGTAGCGGCATGAGCAGCCGTTCACCCACGCGCTCCCAGCGTTCGGGCTGGTCGTCGGGCATCGTGAGGCGGCTGGGCTCGTGCGCCACCACGGCGGCCAGTGCGCCGACGGCGCTGAAGTCGCCGCTGGTGAGGCGGTCGCGGAGGCTCTCGAGGAAGCCGCGGAGGTGGCGTTGCTTGGGGCGGGGGAAGAGGACTGCGGTGTCGCGTACCGCTGCCTCTTTGTCGGTTTTTTCGGTTTTTGTGAGGATTACTCGGTCGTGGCCTAGCCGGGTCAGGGCGCGTTCGAAGAACTCGCGGCGCTCGAAGTCGTTCCAGAGGTCCACCTCGATGGATCCGCCAGGGCCGGCCAGCGCTGCCAGCTGATTGAGGTAGCGGGCGTCGAGGCCGCTCAGGGCCTCGATCTGGAGGCGGGAAGGGCCGGCCGGGGAGACGCTGATCAGGGCGCGGTCGGCGTCGTACTCGATCAGCACGGGCGTGGCGATCAAGGGGTAGCGGACTCTGGTGCCCTCGATCGTGGTTTCGAGGATGCCGTGGCCCCAGACCAGTTCGGTGGTGGCGACGGACATGTCGAGGTGGTGCATCAGGTCGAAGAGGCGGCGGTGAAGGTCGCGGGTCTGTTCGGTGGAGGCGGTCAGCTGGGACCAGGGGCGCCAGACGTCGTCCCGCCAGCGTTCGAAGTCGTCACGCTCGTCGGCGTCGGCGTCATGTTTCTTGGCTGTCCCCTGCTGGCCGGTGGCTTCACTTCCGCCTTGTTCTCCGCTTTGTGCTCCGGCGGCATTCCCTCGGCTGCCGGCCGAGGGTTCCTTGGCGGCCTGGCCCCTGGCGGCTTCCTGGTGCGGGGTTGGCTCCGCGGTGGCGGTGATCTCGCCACGGAGGCGGCGGCGCAGGGCGGCCGGGACCGAGATCGGAGGCGGGAGGTCGGGGCGGCCGACGCGGAGCCAGGAGGTGCCGTCGGCGCCGGGGCCGGCCTGGCAGTCGGGATGCTGCGGTAGGTCGTCGAGCCAGTGCGCTTCGGAGGGAACGGTGCGGGACGGACGGTCCATCTGGGCTCGGACAGCGAGCAGATAGTCCGCCACCGCCACGGCCCGATCCCGGATCGTCGTGGGCGACTCTCGCTGCTCAGCCATCCCAACGAGTCTAGGGCGTGACGTCGATCGGGGTCGTGTCCGCGGGGCCAGTTGGGGGCTTCCTTCGCCCCGGCGCTTCCATCTTGTGACGCTTCCTTACATATGGCGCTGTTGGCTCCCAGCGCTCCACCCGCCCCCGGCGCTCGGCGGCCCGCTTCACGCCCACCGCACGGGGCCCGCCCGCCTCCACACCTGCGTCCCACCCTCCGGCTGGCAACCACGCACGTAACCCGGGCGCCA
>NZ_JBHTDO010000017.1:13600-188258 GCF_042666575.1 Actinoplanes sp. GCM10030250
ATAACGTGCATGGACGCCAGCCCGACCCGCCCGGCTGGCAACCACGCACGTAACCCGGGCGCCATAACGTGCATGGACGCCAGCCCGACCCGCCCGGCTGGCAACCACGCACGTAACCCGGGCGCCATAACGTGCATGGATGCCGGCCCGCGAGGGCGCGTCGGCCGGTTAGGTGCCTCGCGGACGGTCCAGTACACCCAGCCGTCCAGGAAACACGTAATCGCGAGGCGGTTTGGTGACTGAGCTACGGCCGAGGGCGGCGAGCCGTCCGGGAGGCACCTGACCGCGAGGCGATGTGGTGACTGGGCTACGGCTGAGGGCGGACGGCCGGGAGGCACGTAATCGTCGGCGACTACGTGCCTGGGCTGTGGAGGGGGTAGGGCCGCTGGTGGTCAGGGGAATTGCATGCGGCGGGGGCGAGGGATGACCGGGGGCGGTAGGGGGAGATCGTCGAGGTGGCTCCAGTTGAGGGTGCCGTTGTCGGTGGACTTGATCTCGCCCAGGCAGGCTCGGAGGAGGCCCAGGTTCGGGGCTCCGGCGAAACCGGCGATGACGACCTCGGGTTTGGGGGCGATCTGCGCGATCGCGGCGCAGATCTTGGCAACCTCGCGTTCGTCGA
Source organism: Actinoplanes sp. GCM10030250 (assembly GCF_042666575.1). Lineage (NCBI taxonomy): Bacteria > Bacillati > Actinomycetota > Actinomycetes > Micromonosporales > Micromonosporaceae > Actinoplanes > Actinoplanes sp. GCM10030250. Next base: position 14,220 of record NZ_JBHTDO010000017.1, read on the forward strand.
CGGCGTCGAGCGGGAGGGGTGCCTCGATCGGGGAGCGGCGCCACGGCGGGCCGAAGCGGCGCAGCAACTCGCGCGCGAGGCGGCCGAAGGAGCGGCCGACCTGGGCGTCGCGCATCGAGATGCGGGCGGACTGGCCATAGCACCACGGGACGACGACGTGCCCGTTGATGAGGACCAGCTGGTAGACGGAGCGCGGGACACTGATGATCTCGGCTCCGGGAAGGGTGCCCAGGAAGAGCACCAGTTCCTCATAGGGCAATGCCCACCGGGGATTTGCCAGCACACGTTCCATGGTCTGGGTCATGGCTGGATGAGCGTGGACCTCGCGATCGATCGCAGTGCTCAGGGCCTCGGGGACCCTGGTCCACAACTCGTCGGCGATCTTGTCGCCGAATTGCTCGATGAGCCAATCACTCGGACCGACGAGAACGTCTGGGCGCATTCCTCACCACCACCGTCCGTGTTACTGACGTCACTGCTGGCTAGAAGAGTTGCACTTCCAATGATCGACTGGAAGGGGGTTGTTCCGAGATCATAGAAACAACCGTGAATGAAATCGAGCAAGTCGATCAATAGTTAGCCACGACGTCGGAGCCAGCGGGCTCAGGGCGGTGAAACCTGCAACTTGCGCGGCGAACCGCACGCGCAAGTTGCAAGCCGGTTTCGCTTTTCACCCGTACCCAATATTGAACACGAGGGTTATTTCCGTGCGGTGACGGAGAAGGAAACATCATTTCACGCATCGTGATCAAACCGCATGTCACCTGGACCTCGGCCTGCCCGATGATCATTTTCCACCTGGTGCGACGGTGGGCACGGGCGACCGCAACCGGTTGCAGGCGGAGGAGGTGACTTGCGAATGGTCCACTGGAGGCTCTGGCCCCAGAGGGCCAGCTGAACGCTAGGAGGCAGACGACAGAGCGACTGTCGGATACCCGTCACTTGCGCCGGTTCCTGAGCGCGCCGGAGATCAACAGAGTCACCTTCCGTGTCCAGGCGCCGATCCTCCCCGGCGTGATCGTCCGCACCGCCGACCGACCGCGATCACGTCCCGCCAAGCGGGACAGGCGGGTCCGAGCAAGCCCACCCGAGCACCCGAGCGGAGATCAACCGCAACGGCGGCGACCCCGACAACGACCAGCGACCGCCCAGCGACGAAGAAACGCCGGCGCGGGCGACACCCACTGCATCGAAATCCAAGCCACCCCGCTATTCCGTACGGGAATGCAGGCTGATTTTAATAGCGCAGTCAATTGTTTTCCCGCATCCGTCCCCCGAAGCACCGCATTCATTCTCCACGAAACGAATCGACAATTATCCGCCGCAGTCGCACGGACCCGCCGACGGTTCAGCGATTACAGAGCGAATTCTCCGATCACCCCGCACGGGTTGCCGTCGCCGGGAGTCGGCAGGCCATGGCGCCCGCGTGGCGCCGGAGTACACCCGAAGGACACGCAGGGTGCGGAGGCCGCTAGTTTATGGAGAGAACGTGAACAGGACGCGCTCGCAGTGTTCAGGTATTACGGGCAGGCCCGGTCAGACCGGATCCACCGTGTCCCACGAATACCGGAAGCCGCCCGGCGGAAGCCGCCATTCCCGCAGCACAGCCAGGAGTTCTTCCTCGTCCGCGGCGTACGCGTGCCGCAGCCGGACACCACCGAGGTCATGGTCGTAGCCCTCGAGGCGGTCGGCCTCGAACTCCCAGTGCGCGACGCGGAAGCTGCGCTCCGGATCGCTGTGCACACGGCCGGAACGGATCGCCGCCTCGTCGGCCGGCCCGACGCTGGGGACGATGTGCACGAACGACCATCGGTGCGGCTGGGATGCCGGGACCTGCACGCCCAGGCGGCGGCCGAGTCGCAGCGCCGCCAGCTCCACCGGGGGCCACATCCACTCCGGATGATCCATGATCTCGCCAGCGTACCCACCGGATGTGTCCAAGCGGCGACTGAGCGTTCTGTCGGGGGCAGGCGCTACGGTGCCCGGGTGAGTTCGAACGCACTCGTCAGCCCGGCCCAGCTCCTCAGCCCGGCCCAGCTCCTCAGCCCGGCTCAGGAAGCCGCCGCGGTCATCTCCGCGGTCCTGGGCGATCTGAGGTCCGGTTCCCATCGCGGGGTGGTGGTCGACTCTCCGCCGGGTGCCGGCAAGTCGACGCTGGTGGTGCGGGCTGCCGGCGAGCTGGCCGCGGGCGGTGCGCCGCTGATGATCGTGGCGCAGACGAACGAGCAGGTGGACGACCTGATCGATCGGCTCGGCGTGCGCTCCCCCGAGGTCACCGTGGGGCGGTTGTCAGCCGTCGACTACGAGGCGTCGGCCCGGGTGCGCGCTCATCCCGCGTGCCGGGTCGCGGCCAAGGTGGCCGATCTGGGGTCGCCGGCGGTCACCATCGGGACAGCGGCCAAATGGGCCACGGTCACCGAGGGGACCTGGTCGTGGGCGATCGTCGACGAGGCGTACCAGATGCGGTCCGACGCGCTGCTGCGTGTCGCGCCGCGGTTCGAGAGGGCTCTGTTCGTGGGCGACCCCGGGCAGCTGGACCCGTTCTCGACGGTCGAGGTGGACCGATGGACGGGGCTCTCCTGGGACCCGATGCAGAGCGCGGTGGCGGTGCTGCTCCGCCACAACCCCGACCTTCCGGTGCACCGGCTGCCGGTCTCCTGGCGGCTGCCCGCGTCGGCGGCACCGGTGGTGGCCGCGGCGTTCTACCCGTTCACCGGGTTCCGGTCGGGCACCGGGCCCGCGGATCGCTCGCTCACCTTCACTAAGCCCGCGGGGAGCGCGTTCGCCAATCCGGCCAAGGGCACGTTCGCCAAGCCGGCGGAAGGCGCGTTCGCCAAGCCGGCCGGGGGCGCGTTCGCCGAGTCGGCGGAAGGCGCGTTCGACGAGGTCCTCGACACCGCGGCGGCCACCGGGTGGGGGCTGCACGAGCTGCCGGCACGGTTCACGGTCCGGACGGACGCCGAGGCCGCAGCCGCCTGCGCCGCCCTGGCCGGCCGAGCGCTGGCCCGCGAGGGTGTCGCCGTCTCCGAGTCGGGGACGCGGCCGCTCACCGCCGACCGGATCGCCATCGGCGCCGCCCACCGCGATCAGGTGGCAGTCATCCGCTCGATGCTCCCGCCGGAAGCCGCGGGGGTCACCGTGGACACGGCGAACCGGCTGCAGGGCCGGGAGTACGACCTGACCGTCGTGCTGCACCCGCTCTCCGGGCGGCGTGACGCCACGGCGTTCCACCTGGAGTCCGGCCGCCTCTGCGTGCTGACCTCCCGGCACCGGCACGCCTGCGTGGTGGTGGCGCGAGCCGGGATCGCCGAGCTGCTCGACGCGCACCCGTCGACCGAACCCCTCCACATCAACGTCCCGGTCAAGTTCCCGGACGGGTGGGAGGCGAACCAGTCGATGCTCGCGCACCTCTATCGGACATGACCGAGTGCGGCTGACGCGACCCAGGGCAGCAGGCGATGCGGGCCCGGGCGCATCAGCTCCGCGTCTGGCGACTCCCGCGAACCCTGCCCGAGTCCGAAAATTGTCGTACGCTTGTTCTAATGTCGCTCATGGCTGCCCTAGCGTTCGCCCGGCACGGCATCCCCGTTCTGCCGGTGCACACGCCTGACCGGGGTGGTGCTTGTTCCTGCGATCGAGGAGCGCGATGCGACAGTTCCGGCAAACATCCCCGCCTGCGTCACGGTCTCACCGAGGCGTCCACCGATTCACGGCAGATCCGGCTGTGGTGGCTGCTCTGGCCACATGCGAACGTCGGCCTCCGCACCGGAGTCGTGATGGACGTCGCCGACATCGACTCGGTGGAGGGCTGGCACGGCCTGCGTCACGTGCTCGGGGGCGATCTCCCGGGTGGGCCGCAGGTCCGCACCGGCGGGGGCGGCCGCCACCTGTGGTTCCAGCCGACCGGGTTCGGTAATCGGGTGCGGTTGCTGCCCGGCCTCGACTGGCGTGGCGCCGGTGGATATGTGCTGGCCCCGCCGTCGAGACACGCCAGCGGCGGCGACTACACCTGGCTGCGGCGGCCCACCGGCGGCCTGCCGACAGGCCCGGCCGCGCTGCGGGCGCTCATCGAGGGGCCGCAGCCGGCTTTCCGGGACCACCCGATAACCCACCCCAATAGGTACGCGGAAGCTGCTCTCGACGCCGAATCCGACCGGGTGGCCACCGCCCCGGTGGGCGCGCGGAACGACACGCTGAACCGGGCGGCGTTCGTGCTCGGCCGCTTCGTCGGTGCGGGTTTGCTGGATGCCGCGACGGTGCGCTGGGAGTTGACGGCAGCGGCCCGGCACGCGGGCCTCGGCGTGGCGGAGACCAGCGCCACGATCCGGTCGGGCATGACAGCGGGTCGCCGGCAGCCTTTCGAAGGCCGGCCCCGCAAGGCCGCGTGACGCAGGCGGGAGGGGAGGGCAGGCGGAAAGCGGGCGATGACGGGACAGGCAGGAAGGCGAGGGTGACGGGCCGGCGGGGAAGCTGGCGCGTGGAGTCGAGCTGGCGCGCAGTGGTCAAGCGAGCGCACGCGGCGTCGAGCCGGCGCACGCGGCGAGCCGGCGCACGCGGCGAGGTCGGCTGGCGCCTGGGACGAGGCTGTGCGTGGTCGGGATGGGCTGGGTGGGGTGGGGTGGACCCGTTGAGGGGTGGGGGTGAGCCGTTCGGCCGGGGGAAACGGATGATCGGGTCGCGGCTGGAGAGGTGCGGGCCGGGGTAGCGCCGGTAGCCTTGCGTGCAGATCGGCCGGGGGGCGACGTGCTGCGTTGGGACGTGATCGGCGACGCCGAGCGGGGCGTGCTCGTTGATGCGTCGCGCCTTCGTTCGGTGCGGCGGATCGTCGGGGGCCCGTTGCCGGATGAGGCTTTCGATCGGCTGGCGATGCTGGTCCGGATGCTCGTGGACGTTCCGATGGGTGTGGTCTGCCTGGTCGACGCCGAGAAGCAGCATTTCGCCGGGCAGGTCGGGCTGCCCGATCAGCTGGCGTCGGTGCGGGAGATGCCGCTGACGCACTCGTTCAGCCGGCACGTTGTCGTCTCCGGGGAGTTGCTGGCCGTCGCCGACGTGCGTACCGATCCTCGGATGCGGGACAACCCGTCGATCGCGGAGATCGGAGCCATCGCGTATGTGGGTGCGCCGATCACCGACCAGGACGGGCTGGTGGTGGGTGCGCTCTGCGCGGTGGATGTGGAGCCGCGGATCTGGACGGCGAGCGAGGTGGCCCTGCTGAGCGAGTTGGCCGCGGTCTGCTCGTCCGAGGCGTCCCTGCGTATCTCCCGGGCCGCGGCCGAGGACGACCGGCGGGCGGCTGACGAGGCACGGCGCGCCGCCGAGGATGACCGGCGCGCTGCAGACGAGGCCCGGCGCGCCGCCGAGGAGGCACAGGGCGCGGCTGAGGAGGCACGAGGGGCGGCCGAGGAGGCGCGGGGCGCCGCTGAGAGGGCACGCCGAGCGGCCGAGTCGGCACATCACCAGCTGGAGCTGCTCGCCGAGCTGACCGAGTCGCTCGCGGCCACGATGGATGTGGACGAGGCGATGCGGCGGCTCGGTGCCATCGCCACGACACGGCTCGCCGACTGGTGTGTGGTGACGGTCGCCGAGGATCCGGGTGGCGCGGCGCACGTGTTCGCCACGCATCGGGACCCGCACCGGGCGGAGGACATGGGCGCGTTGTCCGAGTTGCTCGCCCGCTCGCGTACGGATCTGCGGACGATGCTGCTCGCGGTGCGCCGCAACGGCCGGGCGGTGCGCACGTCGGATCTGGGCAGCCGGATCAGCGACGCCGACCTGGGTTCGATCACCGCTCGGGCGGGGCTCGGTTCGACGTTGCTGCTGCCGATCACCTCACCGGTGCGGCTCACCACCCTGGGCGCGGTGCTGCTGGTCAACCGGCCGGAGCGGGGGCCGTTCACCGCGGACGAGGAGCGGACCGCCCTGGAGATCGGGCGGCGGGCCGGTCTGGCGGTGGAGAACAGCCGGCTCTACCGGGAGCAGCGGCACATGGCCGAGGTGCTCCAGCGGAGCCTGCTGACCGAGTTGCCGGCGATCCCGGGTGTGGAGTTGCACGCCCGCTACCTGCCGGCACAGGACGGTGCGGCGGTCGGCGGCGACTGGTACGACGCCTTCGCCCAGCCCGACGACAGCGTCATGGTCGCGGTCGGCGACGTCTCCGGGCACGACATCGAGGCCGCGGCCACCATGGGCCAGTTGCGCAACCTGGTGCGCGGCGACGCGTACGGCCGGGACGAGGAGCCGGGTGCGCTGCTCAGCGCCCTGGATCAGACCCTGTACGGCTTGCGCGTCCCGGCTTCGGCGACAGCGGTACTGGCCCGGATCCGCAAGTCCTGGTCGGGTCACTCGGTGAGTTTCGCCAACGCCGGTCATCCGCCGCCCCTGCTGCTCCTGCCGGACGGCAGCGTCCAGGTCTGGTGGGTGCCGCCGGAACCGCTGCTCGGCCTGCCACCCCGGGACCCGAGAACCACCACCCATCGGTACGTGCCATCGGGCTCGACGCTTGTCCTCTACACCGACGGCCTGGTGGAGAGCCGGGAGCAGCTCCTCGACGACGGGGTGGAACGGCTCTGCGAGGTGCTGCGGGGAAATGCCGCCTCCCCCGGCGACGAGCTCTGCTCCCGCCTGCTCGAGGTGGCACCGCACCGCAACGACGACATAGCCCTACTGCTGGTCAAACTGGGGTAAAGCGGGCACATCAGGCAGGGGCGAAAGCGGGTAGCTCAGGCGCAGACTCGGGAGGGCCACCATGCGTCCATGGAGTCTCCGCAGGGTCCGGCAAGGTTCCCCCCGGCCGGTACGCCTCGCTGAGCGTCGTCAGCACCAGCCGCTCCCCCACCGCCGGCACACTCCCCGGCTCAGCGACCAGCTTGCGTCCCATTCCGCCGGACAACTCCAGCAGCACGTCCCGCCCATCCCCCGCCGGGTTGATCGAGATGACCTTGGCCTTCTGCGCCGGCCGGGTCGGCGAGGTCAGCGACGTGCCCGGTTCGACCCGGACCTCCTCCGTCGTGTGCACCATGATCCGCGGGCGGAGCACCGGCCGTTTGCCGCTGTCGTCGATCCGGTCCGGGTTGGCGAGCGTCACCGTGCCGGCGAAGGCCGCGCCGGTCAGCCGGTATTCGGCCAGGACCAGTGGGTCGTCGAAGGCGCGCTGCACCGCGTACCGGGCGGCCGCGTTCTCCAGCCGCTGGAGCCGGGCCGCGGCGGCTACCGCTCCGTCGCGGCGGGGCTGGGGTGCTCCGCCCTCGGCGACGTACTGCGCGAACGCGGTGAACGCGTCCCGGTCGGAGTCCCAGCGTGATCTGACCCGTTCGCCGATCGGCAGGGTCCGCAGCACGTTGAGCGTCCGCCACATCCGGTCCCAGGTGGGCACGAGCAGCTCGCGGATCACCTCGGTCAGTTCCGGTGCGGAGCGCTCGATGAGCGGGGCCAGTACGCGGTTGTCGAAGTCCGGGTCGGTGGCGGGCCCGGCGACCGGGCCGTTCTCCGCTTCCCGGGCGGCGTCCGCGCCCGACTCGATCCAGGCCAGCAGCGCCCCTAGCTGCGCGTCCTCGGCGCTGCTCTGCCCGGTCGCCCAGTGCAGGGTGAGCGCCTGGACCGCGGTGAGCAGCAGCGACGAGCCGGGCACCTCGGCGCTGTTGGCGAAGAAGGTCAGCCAGCGGCCGAGCAGCGGCACCCCGGCAGGCACCGGGTACTCGCCGTCGGTCGTCCGGAACCGGGTGGACCGGCCGAGCAGCCGCAGGAAGTCCACGCCGCCCGGGTTCGGCACCCAGATCTGTGGCGCGTCGACGTAGCGCTGCCGCACGTCCTTACCCCGGTCGATCGGGACGTCCTCGGTCTCGGTGGCGAACGAGTCGAGGTAGGGAACCAGCTCCTCGGCGAGCGCGGCGAAGAAGGCGAACCGGTCGTCCCGGTTGCGCGGCTGCTCGACGACCAGGAGCCGCATGGCCGACGGGCCGGTGCCGACAGCGGCGGCCAGCGGCGCGTTCGCCTCACCGGCCATCGCGAGCGGGATCAGCACCAGCGGGTGGTCGTGAACGTGCAGGTGACGCACGGTGGCGATCGGCTGGGCAGTGCCCGACGCGACCGCCTGCACACGTGCGAGCGCGGTCAGCGTACTCAAGGAAGTGTCTCTGACCGCAACCGTGCCGCGGCCCGCAGCAGCGCCGCGGCCTCGGCCTGCTCCTCGGTCGGCTCGCGGCTGCCGTCGGCCAGGGCGAGCACCTCACCGACGCTCTCGATCCCGCCGAGAGCCTCGCGGACGGTCCGGCCCAGCACCGCTGTGCTGCCGCTCGCCTCGTCGCGGCAGAAGACGGAGAGCTCGCAGGTGGAGAGGCACTCGGGCGCGTATCGGGGCTCGACGTGGCCGAGGGCCGCGGTCAGCTCCTCGGGGCCGAGCGCCAGGTCGAAGGTCACGCCGTCGGGCAGGGAGTCGATCAGCGCGGTGACCGAGGCGAGCCGCGACAGCTGGCGGCGCAGCGTGGCGAGTTGCTTGCGGACGTCCAGCGTCACCGCGACCGGGTTCAGCGAGAAGTTCTCCGGGCAGACCAGCACCACCTCGTGGCTGACCAGCGCGGGGTCCTGACCGAGGCGTTCCAGCAGGCCACGCAGGGCCAGCACGTAGACGGCGGCCTGCACGGCGGCGGCGGAGACCTTGGCGCTGTCGGCCTGCCCGTCGACGATCGCGAACGACTTGATCTCGACCACCTGGAGGCGGCCCTGGTTGGCGAACGCGATCAGGTCCGGTTCGAGGAAGACGGTCTGGCCGGCCACCCCGAGGGTGAGCAGCGGGTGGTCGATGAGCGCGGCCCGGGCGCCGGCGAGCATCTTCACCGTACGGTCGTGGCGGTCGCCGAGCGTGTCGTCGGAGTCGGCGCCCAGGTCTTGGTAGTCCAGGGAGCCGGCGCCGAGCACCGAGCGCAGCAGGGCGCAGCCGTCCGCCTTGAGCATCGCCTCGAAGGCGTTGCCTCGGGACAGCGCGAAGCGGGACTGGCCGAAACTGCCGGGGAATCCGATCCGCTCGGCGAGCTTCACCTTGTCGACGCCGGCGGCGTCGAGCACCGCGCGGCGGGAGCATCCGGGGTTGCCGGTGAGTGCGGCGATCGTGCGCGCGTTGTGCCGTTTGGCCCGTCCGGGGCCACGGAGTTGGTCAAGCTTCTGCATGGCCACCGTTCTCCCGCACCGAGGGGACTACTGTAGATCTTCGTACAGTGCACTGCCAATGGCCGGACGACTCGCCATGTTTCACCCACCAGAGGTGAATAAAGCGCACGTATCAGACACAAAGGCCGCGGCGCGCTACGTTCGGAGGCATGCCGAAGGCCATCTGGAACGACGAAGTGATCGCCGACAGCGACGACACGGTGGTTGTCGAGGGCAACACGTACTTCCCTCGCACCAGCGTGCGTGACGATGTGCTGGTCCCCTCGGAAACACACACCGTCTGCCCCTGGAAGGGCAAGGCGTCCTACTACTCACTACGTGCCGACGGGGAGACCGCGCCGGACGCGGCCTGGTACTACCCCGACCCCAAGCCGGACGCCTCCGCGGTGCGCGACAGGGTCGCCTTCCGCAGAGACGTCCGAGTGGAAGCCTGACCTGCTCACGAGGCCCGCTCACGTGATACGGGGGTGGGCCTCCTCGATCGACTTGACCTCCAGGTAGTCCAGCATGTCCTGCTGCTCGACCGTGCTCAGCGCACCGAACGCCGCGTAGGCCTCCTCGCGGGCGTGCCCGGTCTCCGCCGCCAGCAGCGCGATGATCGCCGACCACGCCAGCGACACCCGGTCGAAGAGCCGCGCCTTGCGCAGCGACTCGAGCCGCGACAGCATCGCCACCTTGGTCGCCGCGTCGTCGTCCTGCGGCACCCGATCGCAGAGCTCGAAGAGAGCCTTACCCCGGTACGCGTGCTCCGCCTCGATCATCCGCGTCAGCTCCGCGTTGCTCATCCGGTCCACCGCCGGGGCCGGGCCGCGCTGCGGCAGCGACGGTTTCGGCTCACCGGGCACGGCTGTCCCGCCCACTCTCGAATCCGTTACCCGGCGCCTGATGTGGCAGCGAGCGGGTGTTCTGGAAGGTCGGGAACGGCGGCGACGGCATCACCGGCTCGGCCGACCTCTCCTCCGCTCCGATCGTCGGGGTCGTTGCGGTGTCCACCGCACTGTCTCCGGCGCCTCGTTCTCCACCCAGCACTATTTGCCCTCCGTAACCGACTTGCGCAGTCACGTCCCATCAGATCACGTCCGCGCAAACTCGTGCGAGCACCCACGGTAGCGACTCCCGCCGGTCACCCGACCCGACGACCGCCGTAACCTTGCGGCAACGTATCGACCGACACCGAGCCGACACCGCAGGAGGTGCCGTGGACGCAGGCCAGGACGGCGACGGGCGGCCGGCGGAATGGCGATCCGTCATGGTCGATCTCTCCGGATCCTCACTCGCTGAACTCGTCGAGGGCGACGACGACACCGCCCTCGCCCGCGCCCTGCGCCGCGTAACCGACGATCTGGCCCGCCCCGGCGAGCCGATCGCCGGCTTCAACTCCGCGCTGTGACCACCGGCCCGCCCACCTTCCGGCTCGCCGACACCGAGCTCGCCGGACTCGGCGCCGGGCGGCCCGATGCAGCCACCCTCGCCACGCTGCGGCGCGCGCAGCTCAGCCGCCATCTGCTCCTGCTCCGCGAGATCCGGCGCGCGCAGCCGCCGACCCCCGCCTGGTACACGCACCTGACCAGCATCGACACTGCCGAGGCGAACCGGCGGATCGCCGATCCGATGACGGGTCTCTGGGCGGCACACACGCTGCGTGCCGGCGGCACGGCGGGGCCTTCCCCGGGTGGTCACGCTTTGCGCGCCACCTGCGCTGATCTCGTTCTGAGCGTACGGGTGGACGACGCCGATCCTCTCCGACACCTCCTCGGTCTCCCGCCCACCGGCCCGCTCTCCGATGACGAGGTGGAGCACTGGCGGCGCTGCCTCGACGCGGCGTGGCAGATCCTGGTCACCCGGCATCGAGCGGCGGCCGAGACCCTCGCCGCGGTGCTCCGGGTGATCGTTCCGGTGGAGCCGGATCCGGCCGCGGAGGGGATCAGCTCGACGTCGGCGGAGGCGTTCGGTGCGGTGGCCATGTCGGCTCCCGTCGACGCCACGGCGCTGGCTGTCGGGTTGCTGCACGAGGTGCAGCACAGCGTGTTGAACGCCGTGCATCAGCTGTTCGAGCTGGTCCTGCCGGGTGGCGGATTGGGTTACTCACCGTGGCGGGATGATCCGCGGCCGGGGCTCGGGGTGTTGCACGGCGCTTACGCCTATCTGAGCGTGACCCGATTCTGGCGCGTGGAGGCCGGGGCGAGCGGGGCGAGCGGGGCGAGCGGGGCCAGCGGATTCGAGTTCGCGAGGTGGCGGGCGGCGGTGGCGGGGACGGCGGACCAGCTGCTGGACGGCGGGGAGCTGACGGCGGCGGGTACCCGGTTCGTGACGGCCCTGCGGGCGGAGGTCGGCCCGTGGCGGGACGATCCGGTCGACCCGGAGACCCTCCGGCTGGCGGAGCTCGCACGCGCCGATCACCACGTGCGGTGGCGGCTGCGGAACCTGGCCGTGACACCCGGCGACACCGCCGCTCTGGGTCAGGCCTGGCGGGACGGGAAACGGCCGCCGCACGTGGACCCGGTTCTGGTGAAAGCGCCCGGCCGGGCCCTGGAGAACAGTCCCCGAGCCCGCCTGGCCCGGGAGCTCGCCAAGGGTGACCAGGCAGTTCAGCCCGGCGGTCGCGCAACGGCCGCGGATGTCGCCTGCGTGCGTGGCGATGGCGGGACTGCTCGTCGATCGTACAAAAAAGCCCTTGAAGTTGATCGTGGGAACGACGCGGCCTGGGCCGGCCTCGCCCTGGTCTCCCCGCACGTGGCGCTGCGCCGGCGACCGGAGATCGTGCGGGCCGCGGCGCTGGGGGTCCCGGAGGCGCAGGTCGACGTGCTCGCTGATTGGCTCGGCGGATAGCTCATCTGCGCCACCGCTGTACCGATCTGTGCAGCCAGGAGGTGGATTGTGGGTCGCAATGCGCTGCTGGATCGGGTACGGGTCGGTGTCGACGACGCCGCTGTGCTCGCGTCGCTGATTCTGCTGGCCTGGCCGGTGGCCGACGCCGTGCACCCGAACGGGTTGCTCGGCCGGATCGTGCCGCTGGTCGCGGCACTCTGCCTGGGCCTGGCTGTTCTGCTGCTCGACGGGGGCCGGCCGCTCCTGCGGTACACCACTGTCGCCGCGGCGCTGACCGCGGCCGGGATCCGGCACCTGCACGGTGACCTGTCCCCCGCCGCGACCTGGCTGGTCATGCTGGTCGCCGCCGCGGTGGTGATCCGGCAGTCGGTCACCGAGCGGCCCGAAGCCGACGTGAACCGGCAGCAGGTGCTGCTGGCCCAGCAGGTCTTCCGCGACCCGCTGACCGGCCTCGGCAACCGGAAGATGTTCGTCGAGTACGCCGAGGAGGTGCTCGCCGAGCCGGCCCGCACCAAGACCGCGGTGATCCTCGTCAACCTGGACGGCTTCAAGCACGTCAACGACCACTTCGGGCACATCATCGGCGACGACCTGCTGCGGGCGGCCGCCGACCGGCTCGCCGAGAACGTGCGTGCCCACGACACCGTGGCCCGTCTCGACAGCGACGAGTTCGCGGTGCTGCTGCCCGGCCTCGAGGACGAGCAGGCGGCCCTGGCCGTCGCCGAGCGGGTACTGGCCGAACTGCACCGCCCGCTGGACGTGGCGGGTGTGCCGGTGACCATCCGGGCTCGCGCCGGTGTCGCGGTCGCCTCGATCGAGGACGGTCTCGACTCGGTCCTGCGCCGCGCCGACCAGGCGCTGCTGCGGGCGAAGGTGGAGGGTGGCGGGGTGGCCCGCCGCTTCGACCCGGAGCTGTTCGCCGCCGCCGAGCGGCGCCGGATCGCCGAGGCCGACATCATCCGCGGCCTGGAGGCGGGCGAGTTCGAGGTGCACTACCAGCCGATCGTGGACCTGGACGGCGGCCGGACCGTCGGTGTCGAGGCGCTGGTGCGCTGGCAGCATCCGGTGCAGGGCCTGGTTCCGCCGGCCGTGTTCCTGGACCTGGCCGAGTCGCTCGGCCTGCTGCCCCGGCTCGGCGGGTGGGTGCTGGAGGAGGCCTGCCGGCGGGCGATCGACTGGCAGAACCAGTTCCCCGGTTTCGAGCTCAACGTGAACCTGTCCGCGTCCCAGCTCGGCAACCCGAGGCTGATTGACGAGGTGCGCGCGATCCTGGAGGCCACCGGCCTGCCGCCGAACGACCTGGTGCTCGAACTGACCGAGTCGGTGGCGCTCACCGACCTGGTCGAGTCGGCGCGGGTGCTGAGCGCGCTCAAGTCGCTGGGCGTACGGATCGCCCTCGACGACTTCGGCACCGGCTTCTCGTCGCTCAGCCACCTCAGCACGCTGCCGGTCGACGTGATCAAAATCGACCGCTCGTTCGTGCAGGCGATGCCGGAGACCGGCGACGCGTCGGTGGCGGAGGCAGTGCTGCACATCGCACGCACCTTCAACCTGTCACCCGTCGCCGAGGGCATCGAGAACGCCGAGCAGGCCTCCCGACTGCGGGAACTGGCCTGTGGCCGGGCACAGGGTTACCACTTCGCCCGGCCGATGCCGGCCGACAGTGTGACCGAGCTGCTCGACAAGCAGGGCATGCCGATCAACCTGGGCTGAGACCGCTCAGAGGGGCGGGAGATCGATATCGGTCTCGAGGCGCAGACCGGCGGCGGTCGTCCGGAACACCGGATGGCCGTCGCCGTACGCCTTTGCCAGCCCGGCCAGGGCCTGCTGCTGCGCCGGCTCGTCACCGTCGCCGAGCGCCAAATTCCAGGCGCACGCCGCGGTGTCGGGGTGGTCGACGCCGCGGACCGCCCGGGAGCGGCGCAGGGTGTCCGCCGCCAGCTCGCGGGCCGGCTGTGCCTCGCCGGCCGCGGCCAGGTCGGCGGCGAGCCCGTTGGCGCAGCTCAGCGTGAACGGGTGGTCAGCTCCGACGCTGCGGCGCAGCCCGCTGAGCACCTCCAGGTCGATGGTGCGGGCCTCGGTGTGGCGGCCCGCCGCCCGGACCACGCCGGCCAGGCCGGCCGAGGCGGCGAGGGTGAACGGGTGCTCGTCGCCGAGCACGGCGTGGTACCGGATCACGGCCCGTTCCAGCAGCTCATGGGCGTCGTCCAGGGCACCTTCGGCGCGCGCGCAGTTCGCCAGCGAGACCACCGAGGCCAGCGTGTCGACGTTGAGGTCACCGAACTTCTGCCGGCAGGTGGCCAGGTTGGTCTCGGCCATCCGGCGGGCTGCCGGGTCACCGCGACGGCGGGCGGCCATCGCGGCGAACCGCCCGGCCCAGAGCGCGAACGGGTGGTCGGCCGGAATCCGATCGGTGTGCCCGGCGGCGAGCACCGCGGCCGCACCGGCGTAGTCGCCGAGCCCGAACAGGTCGTACGCCAGCCCGGTCCGTGACGACAGCGTCTCGGGGTGACCGGTCACGAAGATCGCCTGCCGGTGCCGCAGCACCTGCTCGTCGAGCGCCCGGGCACCGCGGAAGTCACCGAGCAGCCGCAGGTCAGCGGCGAGGTTGTTGGCGCACCGCAGCGCGGTCGGGAAGCTCTCCCCGAACAGCCGCCGGTAGCGCACCAGGTTGTCCGCGTCGAGCTGCCGGGCCTGCCCGAAGTGCCCCTGGATCCGCAGGTCGCCGCCGACACTGTTGGCGGTGGCCAGGGTCGCCTCGTCGTCCGCGCCGAAGACCTCGCGCTGGGTGCGCAGCGTCTGGAGGTTCAGGTTGCGGGCGTCGGCCGTACGACCGACCGCCCGCATGGCGTTGGCCAGGTGGAACGCGGCGAGCAGGGTCTGTTCTGCGGTCTCGCCGAGCCCGTCGCGCCAGCGGGCGACGGCGGAGTTGGCCAGGTCACGGCTGGAGTCGTAGTCGCCGCGGGCGAAGTGGTACCGGATGCAGTTGATGACCAGCTGGCGTACCTCCTCGGCGTCGCCGCCGAGCAGGTCGGAGTGGATCAGATGCGGGGCGAGTTCGGCGTACCGGTACCAGCCGGCCGGGTTGTCCGGGTCACCCGGATCGGCCGCCGCCAACATCCCCCGCACGGTACGGAGCAGCTCCGCGTGCCGTTCCGAGCTGAGCGCCTGACCGAACATGCCCCGGACGATCGGGTGCACGGTCAGCTCCTCGCCGGCCGGGTCCAGCTCGGCCAGGCCGTACCGGCTGATCCGCCGCATCGCCGTGCGCAGCCGCCGCTCGACCCGAACGGTCCGGGCCAGCTCCGGATCGAGCGGGAGGGTGCGCGCCGCCCAGAGCAGCCGCCAGGAGATCGGGGCGCTGGCCAGGAACGTGCAGAGCTCCAGCAGGATCCGGTCGGCCGGGGCGGCGTCGCCCAAGGCCTCGGCGGCCAGTCCCCAGGCCACCCGGATCGGGGTGGGGAACGCGAGTTCGGCGGCGCGGACGTCGTACCGCTCGAGGTATTCCGCCACCGTCCACCCGGTCGCGTCGCGAACCGCGGCGGCCAGGTCGAGGGCCATCGGCACGTCGTCGAGGTGGGTGGCGAGCAGCTCCGCGTCGGTCACCGAGAGGTCGGCGGTGCGCCCGCGCAGCAGGTCCACACTGTCCGAGCGGTCGAAGACCGGCACCGGGAGCGCCTGCGCCACCTCGGCGGTCCATCGCGGATTCCGGCTGGTTACCAGCACATGGCCGGCTCCGCTCGGCAGGTACGGCATGATGTCCTCGGGCCGGTTGGCGTTCTCGAAGACGACAAGCCAGTCCCGGTACGGCTCGCCGCGGCTGAGCGCGTCCCGGACGGCGCCGAGTGTCCGGTTCAGGTCACGCGCCTCGGGCACCCCGAGTTCCTGCGCCAGCCCGGCCAGCGCGGCTCGCATCCCCGCGTTCTGCTCGGCCGGGATCCACCAGACCAGCTCGTACCCCTCGGCGTGCCGGTAGGCATATTCCACCGCCAACTGGGTACGCCCCGTACCGCCGAGTTGGTGCTCAGAACTGGGCAGCAGCACGACCGGACCGTTGCCCAGCATGCCGCGCACCTGGGTCAGCAGCTCTTCCCGGCCGACGAAGCGGGGGTTGCGCGGCGGCAGACCGCCACGGATCGGCACACTGTGCTCCTCACGTGTTGGTGATGCCGATTACCGTACGTGGAACGCTCGCCAACGCAAAGCGGGCACGCACCCGAGACGGAAGGTCCACCTGTGGCCGAAGAGAGTGTGACGAGCCTTGATGTCGCCGACGGCACGGCCACCGTGTCGCTGCACGGTGAGATCGACATCCTCACCGTGGAGCAGGTGCGCGTCGTGCTGGGCGAGGCTGTCGCTGCGGACCCGCGGCTGATCGTGGTCGAGATGGCCGAGGTGGCGTTCATCGACTCTACCGGCCTGGGCGCGCTGATCTCCGGGTTTCAGCGCGCTCGCGACAAGGGCATCCCCTTTCGGCTGGCCCGCCCGAGCGCCAACGTGCGGCAGATCCTCGTGCTGAGCGGCCTGCTGGAGGTAGTCGAGCTCACCCCTTGATGGGTACCGCCAAACCGATCCCGGGGGCGATCGGCTTGATCCGCTTGCCGGCGAAGAGCATCAGGCTGAGTACCGAGGCGAGCAGGGCCAGCGCGCCGGCGCCGTACCAGGCCCAGGTGTATGCACCCCACTGGTCGCGGATCAGGCCGGCCGAGGTGGCGGCGATCGCGGCGCCGAACTGGTGCGAGGCGAAGACCCAGCCGAAAACGATCGGCCCGGCCGCACCGAAGTACTCCCGGCACAGCGTGACCGTCGGAGGCACTGTCGCGACCCAGTCCAGGCCGTAGAAGAGGATGAAGATCAGCATGCTGGGGTGCGCGGTCGCGGCGAACAGCGACGGCAGCACCAGCAACGAGAGTCCGCGCAGCGCGTAGTAGCCGCCGAGCAGGATCCGGCTGTCCACCCGGTCGGTCAGCCAGCCGGAGGCGATGGTGCCGGCGATGTCGAAGAGCCCGACAAGCGCGAGGAGGCTCGCCGCGGTGGTCTGCGGCATGCCGTGGTCGTGAGCGGCCGGGATGAAATGCGTGCCCACAAGGCCGTTGGTGGTCGCGCCGCAGATCGCGAAACCGCCCGCCAGCAGCCAGAACGGCCGGGTCCGGGCGGCGTCGCGCAGGCCGCGCAGGGCGTTGCGGGCGGCGCCTCCGGCCGGCTTCGCCGGCTTCTCCAGCACTTCGGTGCTTCCGAGGGCACTGACGCCGAGGTCCGCGGGGTGGTCACGCAGGCGCCAGAGAATCAGGGGTACGACACACAGCGCCGCTACCGACACCGTCAGCGCTGCCGTCCGCCATCCGTTCGACTCGGAAATCCTGGACAGAACCGGCAGGAAGATCAGGTTGCCGGTCGCACCGCCTGCCGTGAGCACACCGGTGACCAGGCCGCGGTGCCGCACGAACCACCGCCCGGTGATCGTCGCGACGAAACCGAGGGCGAGCGACCCGGTGCCGAGCCCGACCAGGACGCCCCAGCAGAGCATCAACTGCCAGCTCTCGGTCATCCACACGGTCAGCCCGGAGCCGGCCGAGACCAGCAGCAGGGCGAACGTGGCGACCCGCCGGATGCCGAACTTGTCCATCAGCGCCGCGGCGAACGGCGCGGTCAGGCCGTAGAGCAGCAGGTTCACCGAGACGGCGGCGGAGATGGTGGCCAGCGACCACCCGAACTCCTCGTGCAGGGGCTGGAGCAGCACGGAGGGGGTGGCGCGGAAGCCGGCGGCGCCGATCAGCGCGACGAAGGCCGCGACGGCGACCAGCCAGGCGGGGTGGAAACGGTATTTCACCTGACCGATTCTCGTCATTCACGTCCCGGCGGACGAGTGGCCCGGGGGCCATGATGCGCAAGAATCGAGCCATGCCTCCCCATCCAACCGCCCCGCCCACCACCCGAAAGCGGAGTGGAAGCCATCTCATTGTCATGCTCGCCCTGGATGGCCTGGTGCCCTTCGACCTGGGTGTTCCCCCACAGGTGTTCGGTGCGGCACGGGACGCCGAGCGCAACCGCTTCTACGAGGTGGTGGTCTGCGGAACCGGCCCGATCCGCGCCGAAGCCGGCTTCACCGTGGTGCCCGATCACGGCCTCGAGGCGCTGGAGACGGCCGACACCGTGCTCGTGCCGGGCATCCACACCGGCGGCCCGGTCACCGACGGGACGCTGGATCCGGCCGTCGCGGCAGCGCTGCGGGCCTCCGCCGCCCGGGGCGCCCGGATCGTCTCGATCTGCACGGGCGCCTCGGTGCTCGCCGCGGCCGGCCTGCTGGACGGGCGGCCGGCCGCCACCCACTGGGCCTGGGCACGGCGCATCGGTGGCCTCTATCCGCGGGTGGACTGGGATTTCGACGTGCTCTTCGTCGACGACGGTGACGTGCTGACCTCGGCCGGGGTGGGCGCCGGGGTGGATCTCTGCCTGCACATCATCCGGACCGATCACGGTGCCGACGTGGCGAACCGGGCGGCCCGCCGCTGCGTGGTGCCACCGTGGCGGGACGGCGGGCAGGCGCAGTACATCGAGCGGCCGGTGCCGTCCGCGAGCGGCAGCGGCACCGAGACCACGCGGACCTGGGTGCTCGAACGGCTGGCCGAGCCGGTCACCCTGGAGGAGATGGCCGGGCACGCGCGGATGAGCGTACGGACGTTCACCCGGCGGTTCCGTGACGAGACCGGCCTGAGCCCGCGGCAGTGGCTGCTCCGCCAGCGCGTGGAGCATGCCCGGATCCTGCTGGAGTCGACCGATCTGGCGGTGGAGGCGGTCGCCCGGCGGGCCGGACTGGGCAGTGCCACCGCACTGCGCCAGCATCTGCACGCCACGATCGGGGTGGCACCTTCGGCGTACCGGCGGACATTCCGCCACGCGGGGTAAGCGCCCAAGGGCTCAGATTCGCGGCGAAATGTCCGATGGGAACGGTGTATACCCTGTCCGGCCCGTACTGAGGACTCCATGGACCAGACCTTCCGCCCGCTGCTTGATGCTCTGAAGCAGATCGGTGTCGACCCCCAGGCCGTCGACGCCGCCGCCGAGGAGGCGCAACGCAGCGGCCGGCCGGTCCGGGCCGTACTGATCAACGACCAGGTCGTCACCGAGGAGCAGCTCACCCAGGCAGCGGCCGCGGCGTTCGGCATCAACACCCTGGACCTGGTCGGCTTCACCCCGGATCCGACAGCGCTCAAGCGCATCCCGCTGCCGGTGGTGCTCCGGCACCGCGTGCTGGGCCTGGCGATCAACGACGACGGCGAGCTGGTCGTCGGCGTGACCGACCCGGCCGACGTGGTGGCCCTGGACGACGTACGCGCGGCGACCGGCATGACCATCCGCCCGGTCGTGGTGGCCCGCAGCGAGACCCGCCGGATCATCGAGCGCCTCCAGCGTGAGGGCGCCGACCTGGGTGAGCTCGCCGACACGGCCGACGACTCGGCCATGTCCGCTCAGGCCACCAGCACCGACGACGCCCCGATCGTCCGGTACGTCAACAGCCTGATCGAGCAGGCCGTCATGAACCGCGCCTCCGACCTGCACCTGGAGCCGACCGAGGACGACATGCGGGTGCGGTACCGGATCGACGGCGTGCTGCACGAGGTGGACGTGGTGCCACGCGGCGTCATGGCGGCGCTGACCTCCCGCATCAAGATCATGTCCGGGGTCGACATCACTGAGAGGCGGGTGCCCCAGAACGGCCGCATCACCGTGATGATCCGCGACCGTACGGTCGACCTGCGCACCGCGACACTGCCGACGGTCTGGGGCGAGAAGCTGGTCCTGCGGGTGCTCGACACCGGCGGCATCGATCTCGACATGGAGAAGCTCGGCTTCACCCGGCACAACCTCGACCGGTTCTCCGCCTCGTTCGGCAAGCCGCACGGCATGGTCCTGGTCACCGGCCCGACCGGTTCCGGCAAGTCCACCACGCTCTACGCGACGCTGGGCCGGATCAGCAAGCCGGAGGTCAACGTGATCACCGTCGAGGACCCGGTCGAATACCGCCTGCGCGGCGTCAACCAGGTCCAGGTGAACGCGAAGGCCGGCCTGACGTTCGCCGCGGTGCTCCCGGCCATCCTGCGATCCGACCCGGACGTGGTGCTGATCGGAGAGATCCGGGACGGCAACACCGCGCAGATCGCGGTCGAGGCGTCGCTCACCGGTCACCTCGTGCTCTCCACGCTGCACACCAACGACGCACCGGGAGCGGTCACCCGTCTCACCGAGATGGGGATCGAGCCGTTCCTCGTCGGGTCGTCGCTGGACTGCGTACTGGCCCAGCGTCTGGCGCGGCGGATCTGCGACTGGTGCAAGGAGGCGTACGCGCCCACCGAGGAGGAGATCCGGGCCGCCAACTGGCCGCTGGAGGATCTGGCCTTCCCGGAGGTGCTCTACCGCCCCGTCGGCTGCCGCAACTGCGCGAACACCGGGTACAAGGGCCGGATCGCGATCCACGAGGTCATGCCGATCTCCCCGGAGATCGAATCGCTGACCATCCGCCGCGCCTCGGCCGGTGAGATCCGGGAGGTCGCCCTGGCCCAGGGCATGTACGACCTCCGCGCCGACGGCCTCGCGAAGGCGGCCGGCGGCCTCACATCGATCCGCGAGGTCTCCCGAGTAGCCGTTTAGCGCCCGTTGTGCTCCGAGTTGGCTACTAAACCGGGTCCCCTCGGTGCCGATTCAACTGGCGTCGGAAACGTGAGAAAAGGCCGGGGGACGAGATGAACACGATCGAGCACGAGGTACGGCAGGCCGAGGCCGCCGGCTCCTCGGACGACCTGGACGTGCTCGACCAGATGCTCATCACGCTGGTCGAGTCCCGCGGGTCCGACCTGCACCTGACCGTCGGGTCACCGCCGATGATGCGGGTCGACGGCTCGCTGCGCCCGGTACCCGGGTACGGCAAGCTGAACGCCTCCGACACCGAGCTGCTGGCCCGCGCGGCCGTCAGCCGGGATCAGTGGGAGACCTTCTCCCGCGAGCAAGAGATGGACTTCGCGCACAGCATCGTCGGCGTCTCCCGGTTCCGCGGCAACCTCTACCGCCAGCGGACCTCCTGCGGCGCGGTCTTCCGGGCCATCCCGCACAAGATCAAGCCGCTGGACGAGCTGGGCATGCCCGAGTCGGTGGCCCGCTTCGCCCACCTGCCGCGTGGCCTGGTGCTGGTGACCGGCCCGACCGGTTCCGGCAAGACCACGACGCTCGCCTCGCTGCTCGACCTGGCCAACCGCAGCCGGGCCGACCACATCATCACCATCGAGGACCCGATCGAGTTCCTCCACCCGCACAAGCGCAGCGTGGTGAACCAGCGCGAGGTCGGCACCGACACCGACACCTTCGCCAGCGCACTCAAGCACGCGCTGCGGCAGGACCCGGACATCATCCTGGTCGGCGAGCTTCGCGACCTGACCACCACGTCGACCGCGCTGACCGCGGCCGAGACCGGTCACCTGGTGCTGGCGACGCTGCACACGCAGAGCGCCACCCAGACCATCGACCGCGTCATCGACATCTTCCCGCCGCACCAGCAGCTGCAGATCCGCGCCCAGCTGGCGGCCAGCCTCCAGGGTGTGATCACCCAGTCGCTGGCGCCCAAGGCGGACGGCAAGGGCCGCGTGGTGATCGCCGAGATCCTCACCGCGACCCCCGCCATCCGCAGCCTGATCCGGGAGGGCAAGACGCACCAGATCCCGTCCTTCATGCAGGCCGGCGCGAGCGAGGGCATGCTCGCCTTCGACCAGCACCTGGCCGAGAAGGTCCGGGAGGGCCTGGTCAGCATGCCGAGCGCGCTGGAGATCTGCCACTCGGCCGAGGAACTCAAGCGGCTCGTAGGACGGGGCTGATCCGATGCCGACGACGAAGACGTTCCACTACGAGGCCATCGACGCCACCGGCAAGAAGGCCAAGGGGACCATCGAGGCCCCCAATGAGGCAGCCGCCACCCACATGCTGCGTACCCGCGGCGAGGTGCCACTCGGTGTCACCGAAGCCGGCCAAGGACTTCAGCGCGATCTGAAGATTCCCGGTCTCGGTGGCCGGCTCAAGCTCAAGGACCTCGCGGTCTTCGCCCGCCAGTTCGCCACGATGACGGCGTCCGGCATGTCGCTGCTGCGCTCGCTCTCGATCCTGGAGGAGCAGACCTCCTCACCGCCGCTGAAGAGGGCGATCGGCGAGGTGAGCACCGACGTGGCTGCCGGCGGCGGGCTGTCGGCGTCGATGGCGAAACACGACCGGGTCTTCCCCCGGCTCATGATCGCCATGATCCGGGCCGGCGAGGCCGGCGGTATGATCGACAAAGCGCTCGAGCAGATCGCCGACAGCCTGGAGAAGGACACCGCGCTCCGCGGCAAGATCAAGAGCGCGCTCACCTACCCGGCGATCGTGCTGGGCTTCACCTTCGTGCTGATCGCGGCGATGCTCATCTTCATCGTTCCGGTCTTCGAGGGGATGTTCAAGAACCTGGGCGGTGAGCTGCCGGGGATCACCCAGTTCCTCGTCACGACCAGCCACAACATGGGCTGGATCGGTCCCCTGGTCATCGGGATCGGGGTGACTGTCACCGTCCTCTACAAGCGGCAGCTCAGGGAGAGTTCCGAGTTTCGCCTGAAGGTGGACCAGCTGAAGATCCGCATGCCGGTCTTCGGTTCACTCTTCCGCAAGCTCGCGATGAGCCGCTTCGCCCGCAACCTCGGCCTGCTGCTGAACGTCGGCGTTCCGATCATGCAGGCACTCACGGTGGTCGGTGAGACCACCGGCAACGAAGTCATCAACGCCGCCATGAAGGACGTCCAAGCCACCGTACGTGACGGTCAGCCGATGTCCTCTGCGCTGCGCCATCACCCCGTCTTCCCGACGATGGTCACTCAGATGATCGAAGTCGGCGAAGAAAGCGGTCAGATCAGTCAGATGCTCGACAAGGTTGCCGACTTCTACGACAGAGAAGTCGACTCCGCCGCCGAGTCCCTGGCCGCATCGATCGAACCAATCATGGTGCTCGTCATGGGCGCCGTGGTCGGCGGCATGGTGGTCTGCCTCTACCTCCCGATGTTCACGATCTACCAGAGCATCGGCGCCTGAGCTGACCCGCGCGCAACGAAGCGCGTGCCGCACCCCTCCGACTGCTCCCAACCGTCGGATCGCAACACCGGGCACCCGAGCCCGGCCGTCACCCCCACCCCAGAAACGCCTACTGGAGGCACCCCACATGCTGCAGGACACCATCGCTCGGCTCCGCACCAAGAAGGACGACGAAGGCTTCACCCTGATCGAGCTCCTGGTCGTCGTGGTCATCATCGGCGTCCTGGTCGCGATCGCGGTCCCGGTCTACCTGAACTACCGGCAGGGCGCGGCCGACAAGTCGGCGCAGTCGGACGTTCGCGGCGCGATCAGCGCGGTCGAGCAGTACTACACCAGCAACGGCAACGAGTACCCGGCCGACGCCGACGTGGCCGCCCCGACCGACGGCAAGATTGCGCTCGCGGCCAAGACCGACGGTCAGGCCGGCTCCATCACCATCTCCGACGGCACCACGCTGCGTTACCAGGCCGTCGGCGCAACCGACTCCTACAAGATCTGCGCCGAGAACGAGGGCGGCACCAAGGACAAGTGGTTCCTCTACGACAGCGCGGGCGGCGGCTCGGTGAAGGACCAGACCGGCGGTCTGCCGACCTCCGGCTGCTGACACCAACCGCGATACACACCGATAGGTGGTGGCGCCACCGGCGCCACCACCTACCGGCTCCCATACCGACACTGTCCGATTTGAGGAGGATCAACCATGCCACACTCCCTGTTGCTGGGGATCGTCGCTCTGCTCGGCCTGGCCGTCGGTTCGTTCCTGAACGTCGTGATCCACCGGGTTCCCCGCGACGAGTCGCTGGTCCAGCCCGGTTCACACTGCACCGAGTGCGGCCACGCCGTACGCAATCGGCACAACATCCCGGTGCTCGGCTGGCTGCTGCTGCGCGGCCGGTGCGCCGACTGCGGCACCCGGATCAGCGCCCGCTACCCGCTCGTCGAGGCCGGCACCACCGCCCTGTTCGTGGCGGTCGCGGCACGGTTCGGCTGGTCCTGGGAGCTACCCGCCTACCTCTACCTCGCCGCCATCGCGATCGCCCTGGCTCTCATCGACCTGGACGTGATGCGGCTCCCCGACAAGATCGTCCTTCCCTCGTACGGCGTGGCAGCCGCCCTCCTCGTGCCGGTCTCGGTGGCCGAGGGTGACTGGACCGCCCCACTGCGCGGGCTGGCCGCCGCCGCGATCCTGTTCCTGCTGTACCGGCTCCTCGCCGGCTGGGGCATGGGCTTCGGCGACGTGAAGCTCGCCCCGCTGCTCGGTTTCTACCTCGGGTGGCTCGGCTGGGGCGCGGTCGCGATCGGCGCCTTCGCCGGCTTCCTGCTCGGCGGAGCGGTCGGCGCGGTCCTGATGGCCCTCAAGCTGGCCAGCCGCAAGAGCCGGATCCCGTTCGGCCCGTACATGCTGGCCGGCGCGTTCCTCGCGGTCTTCGCCGCGGCACCGCTCGCCGACTGGTACGTCACCCTGCTGCTCCCCTCCTCCTGACACCCACACACCACCGCTCGAAGAAAGGAAATCCGATGGCTGGCGCAACGCCGATCGGGCTCGACATCGGTTCATCCTCCATTCGAGCCGTGGAGGTCCGCCGCAACAAGGACGAGTACACGCTCGTCAACTTCGGTCAATTCCCGCTCCCCGCCGGCACCGTTTCCGCCGGCGTGGTCCAGGACCCGCTGGCGGTCACCTCGGCCCTCAAGCAACTGTGGGCGGCGTCGAAGTTCGGCAGCAAGCGGGTGAACCTCGGCGTCACCAACCCCCAGCTGGTGGTCCGTGAGATGTCGATCGCCAATCTGCCGGCCAACCAGATGCGCCAGGCGCTGCCGTTCCAGGTCAAGGAGCAGCTTCCGCTCGCCGTCGAGAAGTCGCTGCTCGACTTCTACCCGCTGGAGCAGGCCGGAGACAATCCGACAGTGCGTGGCCTGCTGATCGCCATGCCGAAGGACGCCGTCATCGGTTTGGTGCACGCGGTCGAGAAAGCCGGCCTGCACGTCGCCGGCGTGGACCTCGCTTCGTTCGCCATGCTGCGCGCCGCCTCCCGGCTGGATGCCCAGGTCGAGGCGATCGTCGACATCGGCGCCAACATCACCAGCGTGGTGGTGCACGCGGACGGCGAGCCGATCTTCGTACGGACGCTCCCCCGTGGCGGCGCCGAGATCACCGAGAGCATCGCCACCCGGCTCGGATTCAGCGTCGGCGAGGCCGAGGACCTGAAGCGCCGGCACGGCCTGCACGGCAACGGCGACCCGGACAGCGTCGCTGCGCTCTCCGACGCTGTCCGCCCGCTCGCCACCGAGCTGCGCAGTTCATTCACCTACCTGGCCTCCGGCGAACGGCAGAAGCAGGTCACCCGGATCTCGCTCTGCGGCGGCGGCGCACTCATGCCCGGGCTCGCCGAACACCTTCAGCAGCAACTCGGCGTCGCGGTGATGTACGCGGACAGCGCCACCCGGCTCCGTGACACCCGTAAGGCACGGGAACGCGGATTCGACAGCTTCGTGCCGTCCGCGGCCGTGTCGATCGGCCTTACCTTGGGAGCATCCCGATGACCACAACGGCACTGATGCCCCTGGATCCCACGGTCTCGCCGCAGCAGGCGGCTCGGGTGGTCGCCATCCGGGCCAACCTGCTGCCACCCGAGATCAGGGACGGCAGGCGAGCCCGGCGCACCCGCTCTCTCGTGCTGATCATGCTGGTACTGGTACTGGCCGGCCTCGGCGGCTGGTACGTCATCGCCACCACCGCGAAGAACGCCGCCGAGACGGAGTACAACCAGACCCTCGAGCAGCTGGCCGTGGTGCAGAACCAGCAGAAGCAGGACGATGAGGTCCAGAGGATGATCAAGGTGAAGCAGGGCAACACGCAGCTGGACAAGGAGCTGAACGTACTGCTCGCCAAGGATCTGTCCTGGGCGGACCTGCTGGATCTGATCCGCGATACGGCCGTCGGTACCAAGGTCAAGGTCACCGAGATCATCGGTGGCGTGGCCGTGGACAACAAGGGCAGCGCGAAGGCCGAGGACACCAGCAGCATCGGCACGCTGCAGGTCTCCGGCACCGCGGGAAGCAAGAAAGAGATCGCCGAGTACGTCGATGCGCTGGGCCGACTCACCTACGTCTCGGACCCGTTCGTCAGCAACGTGACCGAGGAAAACGGCATCGTCGAATACACCCTCACGGTGACCATCACCGATGTGGGGCTGTGCGGCCGCTTCACCACCAGCTGCGAGACCGGAGGCAAGTGATGAACGCACGCCGCATCGACCAGATCTGGCTCTTCGGCGGACTGGCCCTGGTCGTCCTGCTCGTCGTGGCCGGCTGGTTCCTGCTGATCAGCCCCAAGTACGTGGACGAGGCCAAGGCTCAGGTGAACACCGAAGAGACCGCGGCCCAGCTCTCCAAAGCGCGCAGCAGCTTCGCGGGGCTCAAGGCGGAGACCAAGAAGCTCAACGAATACCAGAACCAGCTGAAGGAGTACCAGGCGGCACTGCCGATCTCCAGCAAGACCAACGGCATCCCGGCCTTCCTCAAGCAGCTGCAGACCCTGGGCACGAAGATGAACGTCGAGGTCAGCGGTTACAGCGCCTCGGTCGCGGTGAAGATCGAGTCGGTGAACACGGTGACGGAGTTGCCCATCACGTTGAACGTCGACGGCGACGTCGAGGACATCACCAGGTTCGTCAAGCAGTTGCAGAGCACGCAGCCACGAGCAGTGATGATCAATAGCGCCACCTTGGGTTCCGACGACAACGGAACCACGCTGTCGCTGACGCTCAACGCGTACGTCACCTCTACGGTGACCGAGAAGGTCAGCTGAACCACCTCTGAACCGGCCGGGCCCTCAAGGCTCGGCCGGTTCCTTTTGCCTGCTCGTCGCTGATCACCCGCCGCCAGCTCGGCTCCTGAGATCTCGCCGCTTGTGACGCAATGACGGTGAGCCGCGCGACCCCTCGGCGCTCCGTGATGCAATGGCGCGGTGGGCCGCGCGACCGAGCAGACCAACCGGCGCATGCTGCGGGCGCGGGATGCGATGGACCGGGCGTACGCCCAGCCGCTGGACGTCCCGACGCTGGCCCGCATCGCGCACGTCTCGGAGGCGCACTTCACCCGCACGTTCCGGGCCACGTTCGGCGAGACACCGCACCGCTATCTGCAGCGCCGCCGGGTGGAACGAGCGATGTTCCTGCTCCGGGAGACCGATCGCAGCGTCACCGACATCTGTTTCCAGGTCGGCTTCGGCAGTTTGGGCACCTTCAGCCGTACCTTTCGGTCGATCGTCGGAAGGTCTCCCCGGGACTACCGCAAGGGCGCCGCGGCCCTGAGCGTGCCGACCTGTTTCGCGATGGCCTGGATGAGACCGAGCAGTTCCGGATAAGTTTTCCGCCAGGGTGCCGCACTAGCGTCGACAGCATGTTCAACGCGATCACGCACTCACAGATGTACGTTCTCGACCAGGACGAAGCCCTCGACTTCTACGTCGGCAAGCTCGGCCTGGAAGTCAACACCGACATCGATCTGGGCTTCATGCGCTGGCTCACCGTGAACGCCCCCGGTGACCCCGACCACCAGGTCCTGCTGGAGCGTCCGGGCGGGCCGTCGATGTCCGAGGAGACCGCGCAACAGGTTCGCGACCTGGTGACCAAGGGCGCGATGGGCGGCCGGCTCATCCTCCGGACCGCTGACTGCCGAAAGACCTATGAAACCCTGCTCGGCCTCGGTGTGGAGTTCACCGAAGAGCCGGAGGAGCGACCGTACGGTATCGATTGTGGCCTGCGCGACCCCTTCGGCAACCTGATCCGCTTCACCGAGCCCAAGTCGTAGATCAGGGTTCTCCCTGGGTGTGACACCTGATTCGATCCTCCGTTGTGGACGGCAGGGTGACCGCATGACGATCACCCGCCGCGCCGCCGGCATCGCGCTGGCCGCCGCTGTCCTGGCCGGCTCCATCGCAAGCCCCGCCACCGCGGCCACCGCCCTGCCCGCTCTGGATCCCGCCCGCCTCACGGCCGCCATCGCCGGCCTTCCCGACGCCCAGGTCAGCGGCGCCCTGGTCCAGATCCGCGGCAGCGGTGGCAGCTGGTCGGGCAGCTCCGGCATCTCCGAGCTGGGCAGCACCGCCCCACCGCGGCTCGACGGCAGGTTCCGGATCGGCTCGATGACGAAGACGTTCACCGCCGTCGTCACCCTGCAACTCGCCGCCGAACGGCGACTGAACCTCGACCAGCCGGTCCAGCGTTACCTGCCCGGCCTGCTGCCCGCCTCCTACGCCCCGATCCCGGTCCGCTCGCTGCTGAACTTCACCAGCGGCATCAACGGCGCCGGCATCGACTCGAAGAACCCCGACTGGTTCTTCCCGAACCGCTACCAGCACTTCGAGCCCGGCAGCCAACTCGACTTCACCAAGCCACTGGCATTCGATCCGGGAAAGGCGCAACGGTACGGCAACGCCGACTACATCCTCGCCGGACTGCTGATCGAGAAGGTGACCGGCAACAGCTGGGCCTCCGAGATCAACCGTCGCATCATCCGGCCGCTCCACCTGACCGGCACCTCGGTGCCCGGTGACGATCCGCGTATCCACGGCCCGCACGCCCACGGATACGAGGCCACCGACACCGGCTGGGTCGACGTCACCGAGGCGAACCCCTCACTGCAGTGGTCCGCCGCCTCGATCATCTCCACCGCCGACGACCTCGACCGCTTCCTGGTCGCCCTCTTCCGCGGCCGCCTCCTGCCCCCGCGCCAGCTGGAGGAGATGTTCACCGTCCCGGACGTCGACATCTACGGCACGGACAAGGACGCGGTCTACTCCGCCGGGCTGACCGAGTTCCAGTCGGGCACCCAAACGATCTGGGTCAAGAGCGGCGATCGCCCCGGCTACAACAACGCCATGGGCGCAACCCGCGACCTCTCCCGGCGCCTCGTCTACTCGGTGAACACACTGCACATGGGCGGCACCGAATCACCGAAGGCCGCCGAGCGCATCGTCATGGCCGCCCTCACCTGAGCCCGAAGCGCACCGGGCCGGACACCTCCCGTAGCCGGTGTCCGGCCCGGTGCGCTCGTGGTAGCCCTGACGTTGACGCTAGCCGATGTCGGCCAGCTTGCGCACGACGTACTGGTTCAGGCTGACGCCGTCCTGAGCAGCTCGTTTCGCCAACGCCCGGTGCTGGCTCTCACCCATCCGGACCTGGAACTTGCCCGAGTAGCTCCGTTCAGCGAACGGCAGCGGCACCTCTTCGCCGCGCTCCTCCATATCGGCGATCACATCGGCCAGCAGCGCCTGCAGGCCCTGGAACGCATCGACCTGCGACGGCGCCAGCCAGGACAGCGACGGAAACTCGGCGCAGGTCGCGACGAACTCCTGGTCCTCAGCGGACCAGGTCACGCAGTAGGCGTAGTGAGAAACATTAGGACGGGAGTCGCTGCCCATCACACGGCCTCCATCTTGTCGATCGCCCTGAGCACCTGTTTCACCTGGTAGGCCTCCGCCTTGCCCTTGTCGTCCTGAATGTTCACGCGAGGATCGCCTGGCCACGGCATCTTGAAGACCACGTGCGAGCTTCCTTGCTGCCTCGGTTTACCGAAGTAGTGCTCGCACACCTTGTAGAGATCGTTGAAGGAGGCCGATGCCGCCGGTGGCCAGCGGGCCGTTCTGCGGATTTCTTCGCATCTCCTCGAGGAGCTTCGCCAGTGAAGCTATACCGCATAGTATCGCCGGTAGTACCACAGAGATAAGCAGCGCCACCCTCTCGGGCTCGGCCTGCGCCTCGGCCCTGACCGCTGCGCTCCAGCGATTTCCGGACACAGAAAAGGGGCCTGCCGGAAAACTCCGATCAGGCCCCTGATGCTCGGGGTGGAGCTGAGGGGACTCGAACCCCTGACCCCCACACTGCCAGTGTGGTGCGCTACCAGCTGCGCCACAGCCCCTTGCTATCGTCCCCGGTCGCCCGGGCACGCTGGAAATACTACACACTTCTCCGGCACGGTCCGAAGCACCCCCTCAGTTGAGGGAGACGTCCGGCGGGAAGTGGGCGACAGCGGCCAGGATGTCTCCCTGCCGGCGCAGGACCATGGCCCAGAGGTCGTCCGGGCGTTCCACGAAGGGGTCGCCGGGCAGTGCGTCGAACACGAACCAGGAACCCGAGGCGATCTCGTCCTCGAGCTGGCCGGCGGACCAGCCGGAGTAGCCGGCGAACACGCGGATGCCTGCCACGTTCTCCCGCATGCGGTCCGGATCGGCGGAGAGGTCGAGGGTGCCGAGCGCACCGCTGACGGTGTGAAAACCGGTCACCCGCTTCTTCACCTCGGGGCGGGTGCGTGCCAGACAGATCGCCGACTCGGGCTGGACCGGGCCGCCCTCGAACAGGACCGCCGGGTCGCCGGCGAGCTCACCCCAGTTGCCCAGGACCTCGGCGACGGGCACCTCGGTGGCGCGGTTGAGGACGACGCCGAGGGCGCCGCCGGTCTCGTGGGC
This sequence comes from Actinoplanes sp. GCM10030250, assembly GCF_042666575.1. NCBI lineage: Bacteria > Bacillati > Actinomycetota > Actinomycetes > Micromonosporales > Micromonosporaceae > Actinoplanes > Actinoplanes sp. GCM10030250. Next base: position 44,779 of record NZ_JBHTDO010000017.1, read on the forward strand.
CACCAGCAGCACGACCGTACGGTCGAAGTTGGGATCTTTGAGGGTGGGCGTGGCGACAAGCAGCTGACCGGTCATCGACTCCACCGACCGGCCTCCGATCCGCTGCCCCTCACCGAACACGTGCATACCGCCGTCCGCTCGACGTTGCCATGCCTCGCACATTAGCCTGCGATTCCGGCCACCGATAAGGTCTGGACATGAACCCGCCACCTACGGCAGCAGAGATCGGCGTCATCGGCGGGTCGGGGCTTTACGCGCTCCTCGACAACGCCACGGAACTCGAGGTCTCGACGCCCTACGGCGCGCCTTCAGACAAGATCACCGTTGCCGACGTGGGCGGACGCCGGGTGGCATTTCTGCCCCGCCACGGGCGTGACCACCGCTATCCTCCGCACAAGATTCCCTACCGTGCCAACCTGTGGGCTCTGCGTTCACTGGGCGTGCGGCAGATCCTCGCCCCGTGCGCCGTCGGCGGCCTGCGCCCCGAGCTGGGCCCCGGCACCTTCGTCGTGCCCGACCAGTTGATCGACCGCACCAGCGGCCGGGTGCAGACCTACTACGACAGCGGCGCCGTGCACGTCTCCTTCGCCGACCCGTACTGTCCGGACGGCCGCGCCGCCGTGCTGAATTCCGCCGAGCGGGTGAACGCCGTCGACGGCGGCACCATGGTGGTGATCGAGGGCCCGCGCTTCTCCACCCGCGCCGAGTCCCGCTGGTTCACAGCGATCGGCGGCACCATCGTCAACATGACCGGGCACCCGGAAGCGGTCCTGGCCCGGGAGCTGGCCCTCTGCTACACCGCCATCGCCCTGGTGACCGACCTGGACGCGGGCGTCGAGGGCGACAATGGCGTGACACAGGACGAGGTCTTCAAGGTCTTCGCCGACAACACAGAACGCCTGCGCGGGGTCCTCCTCGACGCGGTGGGCAAGCTCCCTGCCAACCGCACCTGCCCCTGCGGCGACGCCCTTGCGGGCATCAAACTGCCTTTCGAACTGCCTTAGGGGTACGCCCAGGAGCCGACCGCCTTCGTCAGCTCAGTGTCCAGGGGATATGCCAATCAAGCAGGCTCGGAAACAGCCTCGCTCAGGCTCGCTGTAGCCAATCCTCGATGATCGGAGGCTCGGGCGGCCCGCTCGCCAGCCAGGCGTTGAGCGCGTCGACCAGCGGACCGATCTGCTGCCGGCCGTCTGACGCATCGGCGACATACCAACGACCAAGCACTCGCACACACGAACTCCGCACTCGGACGCCGACGCGCACGCTCGGACGCCGACGCGCACGCTCGGACGCCGGCGGCGCACGCTCGGACCGCCGGCGGCGCACGCTCGGACCGCCGGACGTCGGCGACCACCCAGAATGAGGACCGTTGAGCACACCCCCGGGGGAAACACCATGACCCGAACGCTGACCGCCGCGGTCCACCGGGAAGACGACTGGTTCGTCGCCCGCTGCCTCGAACTTGACGTGGCTAGCCAAGGCGAGTCACTGGATGAAGCCCTGACGAATCTCCGCGAAGCGGTGGAGCTATACCTGGAGCAGGTTGCTCAGCCCCAGATTGAGGCGACGCCGTTCGTGACCGCGTTCCAGATCGCCTCGGCGGCATGAGCCCGGCTCTGGCCGATCTCCCTCTCCGAAAAGTAGTGGACGCCTCAAGAAGGCGGAGTTCGTCCACGTCCGTACCAAAGGCAGCCACGCCGTCTACCAGCATCCGAACGGCCGGGTCGCAGTGGTCCCCCAGCACCCTACGGTCAAACGGGGAACGCTCGCCTCGATCCTCCGCCAGGCCGGCCTGACCACAGGCGAATTTCTTCAACTCCTGAGGTAACCAACCCGGCGCCGGGTCAAAGCAGTCAGGCGCTGGCGCGATGGGACGGCAAAAAACATCGACCGTGTCGCAATCCGCGACACGGTCGATCATCTTGCAGTGGAGGTGCCGGGAATCGAACCCGGGTCCTTCGGTGTTTCGTCAGGGCTTCTCCGAGCGCAGCTCACTATGCCTCTACTCGGCCCTCCGACTCACGTGAGCAAGTTCGGATGACGGGCCCAGTCGCTGATTAATCTCGCCGCAAGGCCCCCGCGACCGGGACCTGTTGGCCAACCTCCTAGCTGATGCCGGAAGTCTGGGACGGAGGTGTTCCCAGCCCGACAGAGTCGCTACTCGCCTCAGGCGGCGAGAGCGAACTCAGCGCGATTGTTATCGGCGCTTATAAGTTTCCGACGACCGATTCTCGAGACGACGTCGGCTTCCTCGGCTCGCTTCCCCTGTCTCCACGTACGAAGTCGAAACCAGTCACCCCCTGGCTAGTGGTACAGCCTGTCAATCTTAGCTCACCCGGCAGGTCCCGCCACCCACGGTGCAGCCGGTAGCCCTCGAACTGTCGTTGCCGTCCTTGCTTGCCTGGTAGCCGGCGGTGATCGAGGCGCCGGGGGCGAGGGCGGTGCCGCGCAGGGTCACCCGGTTGCCGGAGGCTTCGGCGGAGCCGTTCCAGTCGCCGCGGATACGGAGGTCTGCGCCGGAGGGGTAGGTGACGGTGACAGTGAAGTCGCGCGCCACGGAGCCGTTGTTGACGATCTTGACTGCGCCGACGAAGCCGTCACGCCAGGAGGCGGTGGTGGTGTAGGTGGCGTCCAGGTCGTTCACGGGGGTGGGTGATGCGGCGCGCGAGGGTGTGGGCGAGGCGGAGGCCGAAGCGCGGGGACGAGCGGAGGAGGAACGGGAGGGCGACGCCGTAGCTGAGGCGCGGGACGACCCACGCGGCGACGTGCGGGCCGATCCGGGGGCTGACGCGGAGGCCGAGACCGGCACCGAGACTGAGGGGGAGGCCGCGGCGGAAGCGGGTGGGGGCGTGTCGATGGGAGGCAGCGTGGCCGCCTGGAGGGCGGCCGTCGGGTGGACGATCACCGGCTCGTCGGCGTTGGCGGGGCCGCCGGCGCGGATGGCGACCCAGCCGACGAGCGCTGCCAGGATCGCGGCGGCGGAGCCGAGGATGAGGCGTGCGGGGGTGAGCTGACGGACGGAGTGCTTGGACAACGAGCAATCTCCTCGGAGGGGGCGTGAGAAAGATCAAAGAGAGCTCAGGCCCGGGAGAATACCCGTCAGTCGTGGCCCTTGGCCCGGCGCCCCATCGCCTTATTGATCTCCCGCTGCGCATCCCGTGCCGCGAGGTCCTGGCGCTTGTCGTAACTCTTTTTGCCCCTGGCGACGCCGAGTTCGACTTTGGCGTACCCATTCTGGAAGTAGACCGAGAGTGGCACCAGGGTGACGCCGTCGTCGCGCAGCCTGCCCACCATCTTGTGGATCTCTTCGCGGTTGAGCAGCAGCTTGCGCACCCGGCGCGGCTCGTGGTTGGTCCAGGTCCCCTGGGTGTATTCGGGGATGTGCATGCCGTGCAGGAAGATCTCGCCGTGGTTCTCGTGGCCGAACGCGTCGACGAGCGAGGCGCGACCGGCGCGCAGCGATTTGACCTCGGTGCCGGTGAGGACCATCCCGGCCTCGACCGTGTCCAGGATGGCGTAGTCGTGATAGGCCTTGCGGTTGGAGGCGACGAGCTTGCGCCCCTGTTCCCGTGGCACGACTGCAACCTCCTGAAGGTGGAAACCCGGCCTTCAAGGTTACCCGTGACTCAGCAGAGACAACCGGGCAGGTAGTTGAGCGGGTTTCGCGGCACGCCGCCGAAGCGGGTTTCGAAGTGCAGGTGCGCACCGGTCGAGGCGCCGGTGCTGCCGACCCGGCCGATCACCTGGCCGCGGCGGACGTATTCGCCGACGCCGACGTAGATCCGCGACTGGTGGCCGTAACAGGTGGTGAACCCGTAGCCGCCCAGACGGCCGTGGTTGATGCACGTGTACCTGCCGTAGCCGCCGGCCCAGCCGGCCTGGATGACCCGTCCGGAGGCGGCCGAGCGGATCGGGGTGCCGGAGCCGGCGGCGAAGTCGGCGCCGGCGTGCAGTTGCCAGACCCGGTAGTAGGGGTCGTACCGGTTACCGAAGTCGCTGCTCTTCCACCCCTGCACCGGCATGGTGAGCCGGCCTCCGCCGTAGCTGCCGGTGGTGTTGCCGGCGCGTGCTTCCCAGCTGCGCAGACCGGCCTGGACCCGCCGTTCCGCGGTGACGGCCGCGCGGTACTGCGCCAGCACTGTGGACCGCTGCGCCTCGGCGGCGCCGAGGGCGGTGCGGCGGGCGACGACCAGGCTGTCGAGGGCCTGGCGGGCCCGGATCGCGGCGGCTTCCGCGGCGTGCGCGTCGCGGAGTTTGGAGACGGCCCGCTGCTCGGCCTCCTCGGCGGCACGCTTCGCGGACCGGGCGCGGTCGTAGGCGACGCGGGCGTCGCGACGAGCACCGACAAGGGTACGAACCTCGCCGCGCTCGTGCTCCATCAGCTGATCGACAAGCCCGAGGCGGTCCATCAGGTCCTGCGGCCCGCCGGCCGAGACCAGGACGTTGAGCCGCGCGAAGCCGCTGCCCATGTAACTGGCGGTGGCGATCTCGTCGACCCGCTCCCGGGCACCCTGTACGCGTTCGGCCGCGACCTCGTAGGTGCCTGCCACACGGCCGTATTCCTGGCGGGCGGTCGCGGCGCGGCGCCGGGCCGTGCCGGCCTCGACCCGGGTCGCGACGACCACGCCGCGGGTGGTGGCCACCTCATTCTGCGCCGCCGGCAGGGAGGCGGTGGCACGAGCCAAGTTCCGGGCAGCGGTACGAGCAGCAGCGCTCGCGTTCTCCAGGAGCGCTTCCGCCCGCCGTACCGCTCGGGCGGCGTCGTCCCCCCGGTCAGCCGCCGCTGGAACCGGAGCAACAAGCACCAGTCCGGCGAAACTGAGCAGACAGAGGCAGACGGCGAGCAGCGGCTCAGATCGGCGATACCTCACGAGGAGTCACCGTACTCTGACTAATCACTCGCAAAGCCGTAAATCGCCCGACGGCCGCGACCCCACTGAAGGGATCGCGGCCGTCGCTACGACGTTCGGGTGCCTGCGCGTCAGACCTTGAGGTAGAAGCGCAGCGTGACCCACGCGGTGACCGCGCTGACCAGCGCACCGACGCCGGCGAGCAGCGGGAACATCAGCCACACGTTGCCGTCCGGGATCGGCGTCAGGATCGTGGTGAGAGCCTGCAGCTTGTTGTCGAGCAGGACCACCTTGCCGACGAAGAGCGCGATGAAGCCGAGGATCGAGCCGACCAGGCCGGCGACCACCGCCTCGAGCACGAATGGCGCCTGGATGAACCAGTTCGAGGCACCGACCAGCTTCATCACCGCGACCTCACGCCGCTTGCTGTACGCCGCCACCTGGATCGTGTTACCGACCAGCAGCAACGCGGCGAACGCCATCACCGCCGCCACGACCAGGGACATCACCTGGATCGAGTTGAAGATGTTGAACACCTTGTCGAGCAGGGTGCGCTGGTCGATGATCTGCCGGATGCCGGGCAGGCCCTCGATCTGCGTCGCGAACTCGGAGTACTTCTCCGGGTTGGTGAGCTTCACGCGGTACGACTCGGGAAGGCTCTCCGGGCTGATCGAGTTGACGAAGTCCGGCGAGTCCTTCCAGAGCAGCTTGAACCGCTCGAAGGCCTGCTCCTTGGTCTCGTGGGTCTTCGTCTCGACAAGCGGGCTGGAGTCGATCGTTTGGTTGATCGCGCTCTTCTGCGCCTCGCTGACGTCCTCGGTCAGGAAGACCGAGACCTCGATCTTGTCGTAGTAGAAGTCCTTCATCTGGTCGACCTGCATATACATCAACACGCTGGCGCCCAGCATGGTCAACGAGACCGACATGGTGATGATCATGGCGACGGTCATCGTGACGTTCCGCCACAGGCCCACCAGGACCTCGTTGAGGACGTACTTCACGCGCATCGGGGGGATCCTTCCAGGACTCCGCGTGTTGCTTCAGCTGTCGATTCGGGGGCGGAGCCGGGCCTAACCGTAAACACCGCGGGCCTGGTCACGGACGATTCGTCCGCTTTCGATCTCGATGACCCGCCGGCGCATCTGGTTGACGATGTTGGAGTCGTGCGTGACCATCACGACCGTCGTACCGGTGCGGTTGATCCGGTCCAGCAGGCGCATGATCTCGATCGACGTGTCCGGGTCGAGGTTACCGGTCGGCTCGTCGGCCAGCAGGATCAGCGGACGGTTCACGAAGGCGCGAGCCACCGCGACACGCTGCTGCTCGCCACCGGAGAGCTCGTGCGGGTAGCGGTGCTCCTTGCCGCCGAGGCCGACGAGTTCGAGCACCTCGGGGACGACACGACGGGCCACGGCCTGGGTCTTGCCGATCACCTCTAGGGCGAACGCGACGTTCTCATACGCGGTGCGGTTGGGCAGCAGGCGGAAATCCTGGAAGACGCAACCGATCGACCGGCGGAAGTGCGGAACCTTCCACGACCGGAGGGTGGTCACGTCCTTGGCGTTCACCACTACCTTGCCACGGGTCGGTGCGACCTCGTGCAGGAGCAGCTTGATGATCGTCGACTTGCCGGAACCGGAGGGTCCGATGAAGAAGACGAACTCACCCTTCTCGATCCCGACGCTGACATTGTCCAACGACGGCCGAGACGCCTTCGGATACGTCTTAGTCACGTTCTCAAGCTGAATCACGGGATGGGAGTCTACGCGGTGTAACGAAATCGCCAAGCCTGCCGGGGGCCGGAATATTGGCGACCTGCGGTAACAGCGAAATGGGGCATCCCCCGCCTGACCCAGCGTTCAGGCGGGGTAGCGGTGAGTGACGGATCTCCTCAGGAGACAACCTGGTTCTGCTTGCGCCAACGGATGCCTGCCTCGATGAACCCGTCCAACTCGCCGTCGAGCACCGACGAAGGGTTGCCGCTCTCGAACTCGGTCCGCAAATCTTTCACCATTTGGTACGGGTGGAGAACGTACGAACGCATCTGGTCGCCCCACGATCCGGTGGTGTCCTGCTTGAGGCCGGCCATCTTGGCGTCTTCCTCCTGGCGCTTGCGCTCCAGCAACCGCGCCTGGAGCACGCGCAGCGCGGATGCCTTGTTCTGCAGCTGGGACTTCTCGTTCTGGCAGGTCACCACGATGCCGGTGGGGATGTGCGTGAGCCGGACGGCCGAGTCGGTCGTGTTGACGCTCTGCCCCCCCGGGCCGGAGGACCGGTAGACGTCGGTGCGGATTTCGTTGTCCGGAATGTCGATGTGGTCGGTCTGCGCGACGACCGGCATCACCTCGACACCGGCGAAGCTGGTCTGCCGGCGGCCCTGGTTGTCGAACGGGCTGATCCGGACCAGCCGGTGGGTGCCCGACTCGACGCTCAGGGTGCCGAACGCGTACGGCACCTTGACGGTGAAGGTGGCGGACTTGAGCCCGGCCTCTTCCGCATAGGAGGTCTCGTAGACCTCGGTCGGGTAGCCGTGACGCTCGGCCCACCGCAGGTACATCCGCATCAGCATCTCGGCGAAGTCGGCCGCGTCCACACCACCGGCGCCGGCGCGGATCGCCACCAGGGCTTCGCGCTCGTCGTACTCACCGGAGAGCAGGGTGCGGACCTCCATCTCCTCGATGGCTTTGGTCAGCGTGGCGAGCTCGTCACCGACCTCGGCGATCGAGCCGGCATCCCCCTCGTCCTCGGCGAGTTCGAGGAGGACACCGGCGTCGTCGAGACGTGAGCGCAAGCGCTCCAGCTTGGAGATCTCACCCGATGCGTACGACAGGCGGCTGTTGACATCCTGCGCGCGTGCCTGGTCGTCCCAGAGGTCCGGGGCGGAGGCCTGCTCCTCGAGGTCAGCCTTGTCCCGGCGGAGCTTGTCGACGTCCAAGACGTTCTCGATGTTGCGGAGGGTGGCGTCCAGGGCTTTGAGTTGCTCGGGGAAGTCGGCAGCTGTCACGACACTCAAGACTACGCCGCCTGGTCGGACAACCGGCCAGGCGGGCGGATAGTCAGTCCGACGGAACGGCCTTGAGCCACGTGAGTGCGGCCTTGTGATAAGCGACCGCGAACTCCAGTGCGGCGGCGCCGTACGGATCGCCGTTCTTCTTCGCCTCCTTGGCCTGCTCCTTCGCCATCGCCATCGCTTCCGCGTGGTAGGTGTTGGCAGTGCTGTAGAGCTCCTGCAGTTGGTCACCACTGTGCTGCTGGCCGAAGGCCACCCGGAGAGCTATCGGGTTGCGCAGAGCGTCCCGGCCGGGCGACTCGGCGAGCCAGCGGCTGAAGGCGCGCTTGCCGGAGGCAGTGATGGCGTAGGGCTGACTGGATCGGGGGCCCGGCTTGCCGAGGCGCACATACCCCATCTCGGCCAGTACGGGCAATTCGCGATAGACCTGGCTACGCGTCATCGACCAGTAGGGCCCGAGGCGGCGTTCGGCGGCCGCCATCAACTGGCCACCGGTCATCGGCCCCTCGTGAAGGAGCCCGAGGAGAGCAGCCGCAGTCGGATTGATTTGGAAGTCGGGCATGCCTTCTACGCTGCCATTTTGTCGGGCCGCCGTCCAGGATTTCGCCTGATCCGTCCAGTTTGCGCCTCCACAAGCGACTGTCCCGCACAGACAGTCCGACAACGAGCGCGCGTCGCGGCCGTTTTACCGTCCAGAAGCGAGTTGACCAGGTAAAATGGGGCAGTTAAACGGTCAGACGGCGCATCGGAGGCAGGAAGCCCCGCAAAACGCCCACACCGCTCATGCAAAACACGACATTCAGCCCATGTGCGGATAGTGCCACCGTGTCGGTGCGCGGCACAGCGAAGTCGTCCTCGCCGAGGGGTCCCATTCGTCCATCTTCGCACCTCACGGCTGGCCGGTCGGGTCGCCGCGGGCCCGCCGGATACCCTGAGCCCCATGACTGACCGCCAGACAGCGCCGGAGACCGTCGAGGAGTCCCGGCTCACCGTGGTGCTGCTCGCGGTGGCCGCCCTCGCCTGGACAGCGGCGATGATCTGGTCCGCCCGGGTGACCATCACCGGGCGCGCCAACGCCGAGATGGAGGTGACCTCCACGGCGTACGCACTTCCGGGTGCCGTCTCCGCCGACCTGGTCGCCGGTGCCGCCGTGGCGCTGCTCGTGCTCACTCTCCTCAGCGGCCGCCGGACGCTCGGCGCGACCGTCCGGTTCGCCGTCGCCACCGGAGCCGGCCTGCTCGTCGGTGTCCTCAGTGCGATCCCGATCATCACGATCAACACCGCCGGCTCGCTCTACGCGATCGTCGGCGGCACGGTCGCCGCGGCCGCCACCATCGGCGGCGCCATCGCCGGGTTCCGCATCCCGCCGGTGATCGCCGCCGCCTCGGCCGCCGCCGTCGGGGTCTTCGTCATCGGCTTCGTGCTCAACCTGTTCCAGGCGCCGGTGCTCGACATGCTCGGCGCCGGCGACACCGAGTCGTCGGCGAACGCGGCTCAGTGGTTCACCTACGGTCAGGCGGCGCTCAGCGGCCTCGCAGCCGGCCTGATCGCGTTCGCGATGCTGCGCCGGGCCCGCCGCCGCACCGGCGGAGAGGACCTGCGCTGGCCGATGTACGCGCTGGCCGGCGCCGGCCCCGGGCTGATCATGGTGCTCGGCGAGGTGCTGTCGCGCACCGCCGGCTCCGAAGTGCTCGAGCTGGCCGGGAAAGTCAGCGTCATGGACCAGCTCGCGCAGCAGATCCTCAGCACCGCCCGGCTCAACAGCGCCCTGGTCGTGCTCTTCGTCGGAGCCATCTCAGTGATCTTCGCCGTCGGGCGGACCCTCTCCCCCGCCCCGGACGACGACGAGGACGAGGTGGAGGGCGACGAGGGTCAGGCGAGTTCGTCCAGCTCGGAGACCGCGTACCACTCCAACTCGTGATCCTCCGCGCTGTCGACGGTGAACTGCGCGTCGGGATCGCCGGCCAGCGCCTCCTCGACCACGTCGGCGGCGGCGGCGACCGCCTCGGCCGCGTCCGCGCCGTCGAGGTGAATGCTCGCGATCTCCTTCAGCTGCACCGGCTGCGGCAGCCGCACGGTGCTGGACCCCAGCTCGATCTCCTCGCGTAACAGGCTGCCCGCCGGAACGTCGGCCGAGATCACGACGCGCCGCCGCGGAGCCGACGGGTCGTGCCGCAGCAGTTGCAGGGCGGCCTGGGCGGCACGGGTGAAGGCGACGTACTCGAGTTCCTCCTCGTCGCCCTCCGCGTACCACTCGCGCAAGGCGGGCGTCACCGCGTGCGCGATCGTCACGCCCTCCCCTGATGTGGCCTCGCTGGTTGTGCTTTTCGCGCTGCCGAGGTGGCCGGAGGCCTTGAGGGCCGCCAGCATCGGCACGGTGGCCGGCAGATAGACCCGGACCAACTCGGTGATCGGCACTTCGTCCTCCTGTACTCGCGCTGTCCCGGTCAGTACATCGCCGCGGTAGGCCGGGAGGGCATCATTCCACCAGGCGTCTCCGGATCGTGGTGACCCGGGCGGCTTCCCACCTCAAGTACGCTGCCGGACGCAAACGATGGCAAACTGAGGCTGTGGAGCCCAGATTCCTGTTGCTGTCCGACGTCGCGGCCGAGTTGAACGTCTCCGACTCGCAGGTGTACCACATGGTGCGCAGCGGCGAACTGCCCGCGATCAAGATCGGTGGGCGCGGTCAGTGGCGCGTGGAACGCACCAGGCTCGAGGAATACATCCAGCACAAGTACGCGGAAACTGCTGCCTGGGTGCGGGAGAACCCGATGATCGAGCGGGAGCCCGAGTGACCCTTTTTGCGCCTTCCCCCGGATCGATGGCGGCACATTGACCGGTGTGCGGTTGCCGAGGAGACTTCAGGCTGTCGTAAGCAAACGGAGGCAAACGTAGGGAACGGTGGTGGCAATGCCGGTAACTGTCGAGCGTTCAACGGTCCCGCGTGCAACCGGCCAGCGCGCTACAGGCCAGCGTGCAACAGGCCAGCGTGCAACAGGCCAGCGCGCAACAGGCCAGCGTTCAACGTCCGGGATCGCGCCCACCGGGCCTCGGCCGGCGATCCGCCTCCGCCCGGTGCCGCGGTATGAACCCCCGTTCGACGACGAGCTGTCTCCACAGGTGTGGGCTTCGGCCCGGCAGCTGCCGCTGACCTGGTCCGTTTCTCAGGCGCCGACGGCACCGGATCCCACCGACTCGGCCCGGTCTCCCGCAACGCCGCCGGTCGACACCGGCGCACCGCTGAGCGCTGCCGACGCACCACCGGTGGTTGCCGGTGCCTCCAGCGACGCGAAACTGGCCGTCCGGCGGTTCGTGCACCTCTGCGTCGAGGTCCTCAACGGATACCGGCCCGCCGGTCACCTGCGCCGGCTGTCCCTGCCCTCGGACGCGGCGGATGTGGTGTCCGAAGGGCTGGCCGGCGCACGGCGGGTCACCGACTTCCGCAACGCGAGCCGGATGGGCAACCGGCGGGCGCGGCGACCGGTTCCCGTCGCGGTCCTGAAGCTGCGGCTCTGCGAGCCCCGGCCGGGCGCTGTGGAGGCGGCGGTCGCCTTGGTGATCGGCGACCGGACCTGGGCGATGGCGCTGCGGATGGAACTGCACCAGCAGAGCTGGTCCGCCACCGTCCTACGGCTGATCTGATCGCCCAAGGCCACACGGCCCAACGCGAGCGGCGCGCCCGTCCTGTGGGTGCGGCCAGGGGCGGCACGGCAGTGAGCCGGCGCGGGCGGGCGGCGCGGGCGGCGGCGGCGGGCGGCGGCGCGTGAACTCCCAGGGCGGCCGGCGAGCGGCACAGGCGACGGCCGTCCCGGGCTCGCGCCGGCGGGTAACGCAGTCGCCGGTAGCCGGGCCAGGGCCACCCGGGCAGGAGAACCTGGGCTAGGGCGCCCGGCAACAGGAACCGAAGCTAGAGCCGCCCCGGCAACAAGAACCGGCGGCCGCGTCGAAGCGCGACCGCCGGTTGAGGAGCGTGGAGGCGGGATTACGCCACGCCGGGTGCTCCGTGGCAGCGCTTGTACTTCTTGCCCGAGCCGCAGTAGCAGGGGGCGTTGCGCGACGGCCCGTTCGACTCGGACTGGGTGCGGCCTGAGGCGGCGCGGGCGCCGGTGTGGGCGGGGCTGGCCGGGACCGGCGAGCCGCCCGGGCCGATGCCGACCTGGCCCGACGGCTGCTGGGGCCGCTGGATCACCGGGCGGCCGTCGCCGGCCTCGCCGTCGATTGCCGGGGCCGTGTACTGCAGGTTCTGGGGGCGGCCGGGACCGCCGAGACCCTTGGCGTGCACCTCGACGCGCTCGGGCTCGGTGTCGTCCGGTGCGTCGCCGCCGACCCTGGGCAGTTCGTAGGCCTGGCTGGGGTCGACCGTGACGGTGGGCTGCTCCTCGACCTGAACCTCCAGGTTGAAGACGAAGCCGACGGCCTCCTCCTTGATGCCCTCCATCATCTGGTTGAACATGTCGAAGCCCTCGCGCTGGTACTCGACCACCGGGTCGCGCTGCGCGTACGCCCGCAGGCTGATGCCTTCCTGCAGGTAGTCCATCTCGTAGAGGTGCTCGCGCCACTTCCGGTCGATGACCGCCAGCAGCACCTGGCGCTCCAGTTCGCGCAGCGCCTCCGGGCCGAGCTCCTCCTCACGTGCCGAGTAGGACGCCTGGGCGTCCTGCTTGAGCTGTGCGGTGAGGAACTCCTGGTCGATCGTGTTCCGCTCGCCGCCGGACTCGGCGACGATGTCCTCGATGGTGAGGGTGACCGGGTAGAGCCGCTTGAGGTTGGTCCAGAGCTGCTCCAGGTCCCAGTCCTCGGCGAACCCGTCGGCGGTGGCCGCCGTGACGATGTCGGCGATCACGTCGTCGATCATGTTGGTGATCTGGTCGTGCATGTCCTCGCCGTCGAGCACCCGGCGGCGCTCGGCGTAGACGACCTGGCGCTGCTTGTTGAGCACCTCGTCGTACTTGAGGACGTTCTTACGGATTTCGGCGTTCTGCGCTTCGATCTGGGTCTGTGCGCTGCGGATCTGCCGGGTCACCATCTTGGACTCGATCGGCACGTCCTCGGGGATGTTGAAGCGCTCCATGACCGCCTCGACAGCACCCGCCCGGAACCGCTTCATCAGGTCGTCCTGCAGCGACAGGTAGAACCGGGACTCGCCCGGGTCACCCTGCCGGCCGGAACGACCGCGGAGCTGGTTGTCGATGCGGCGGGAGTCGTGCCGTTCGGTGCCGAGCACGTAGAGGCCGCCGGCCGCCGTGACCTCGGCGGCTTCGGACTCGCAGGCTTCCTTCCAGTTCGGCAGCACTTCTTCGAGGGCCTTCGCGTACTCCTCCGGGTTCTCCACCGGGTCGAGGCCGCGCTGGGCCAGCTCGGTCGCGGCGAGGAATTCCGGGTTGCCGCCGAGCAGGATGTCGGTGCCGCGGCCGGCCATGTTGGTGGCGACGGTGACGCCGCCCTTGCGGCCGGCCTGCGCGATGATCGTGGCTTCCTGGGCGTGGAACTTCGCGTTCAGCACGCTGTGCGGGATGCCGCGCTTGCGCAGCAGGGTGGAGAGGATTTCCGAGTTCTCCACCGAGACGGTGCCGACGAGCACCGGCTGACCGCTGGCGTGCCGCTCGGCGATGTCCTCGATGACGGCGTCGAACTTGGCCCGCTCGGTCTTGTAGATGACGTCCGGGTGGTCGATCCGGATCATCGGGCGGTGCGTCGGGATGCTCACGACGCCGACCTTGTAGACGCTGTTGAACTCGCCGGCCTCGGTCTGCGCTGTACCGGTCATGCCGCCGAGCTTGTCGTAGAGGCGGAAGAAGTTCTGCAGGGTGATGGTCGCCAGGGTCTGGTTCTCCTGCTTGACCTCCACACCTTCCTTCGCCTCGATCGCCTGGTGCATGCCCTCGTTGTAGCGCCGGCCGTGCAGGATGCGGCCGGTGAACTCGTCGACGATCAGGACCTCGCCGTCGGGGCTGACGATGTAGTCCTTGTCCCGCTTGTAGAGCTCCTTGGCCTTGATGGCGTTGTTCAGGTAGCCCACGAGCGGGGTGTTGACCGATTCGTACAGGTTGTCGATGCCGAGCCGGTCCTCGACCCGGGAGACGCCGCGCTCGGTGATCGCGACGGTCCGCTTGGCCTCGTCGACCTCGTAGTCGCCCTCGCCGTCCTTGCCCTTCTGGAGGCGGTTGACGATCTGGGAGAACTCGCCGTACCACCGGGCGGAGTGCTCGGCCGGGCCGGAGATGATCAGCGGGGTCCGCGCCTCGTCGATGAGGATCGAGTCCACCTCGTCGACGATCGCGTAGTTGTGCCCGCGCTGCACGAGCTCCGACTTCGCCCACGCCATGTTGTCGCGCAGGTAGTCGAAGCCGAACTCGTTGTTCGTCCCATACGTGATGTCGCACAGGTAGGCGGCACGGTGGTCGGCCGCCGGCCGGTTCGGCAGGATCACGCCGACGGTGAGGCCGAGGAACGTGTGCACCCGGCCCACCCACTCGGCGTCACGCTGGGCGAGGTAGTCGTTCACCGTGATGATGTGCACGCCCTGGCCGCTCAACGCGTTGAGGTAGGCCGGGAACACGCCGGTCAGGGTCTTGCCCTCACCGGTCTTCATCTCGGGAATGTTGCCGAAGTGCAGCGCGGCGCCACCCATGAGCTGGACGTCATACGCCCGCTGGCCGAGGACGCGCTTGGCACCTTCGCGAGCCACAGCGAACGCCTCGGGGAGCAGCGAGTCGAGTGACTCGCCCTCCTCGTAACGCTCCTTGAACTGCTGGGTGCATTCGCGCAACTCGTCATCGGTCAGGTCGACATAGTCGTCCTCGATCGAGTTGACCGCGTCCGCGATCGCCTTGAGCCGGCGCACCATGCGGCCTTCGCCGGCGCGGAGGATCTTTTCCAATATCGACACGGGTCAACGCTCCCCTAGACAGTCTGCTGAACCATCGTAGGCACCTTCGCCCTAGACCTGTGACCCGAGCCTCCCGTGAAGCGCGCAAAAAGTATGAAACGTGTCGGCGAGTTCGCTGATAGCGCAGCCGCCGGCATGTTCAAACTAGTTTGGCGCCCGGGCGCGTCCCGGGAAAGGATGACTACGTGAACCCCAAGCTTGATGAACCGGCCGGCGGAATCCGGCTCCGGGAGTACGAACCGTCCGACGCGGAGGCGCTCGCCCTCGCGTACGAGGATCCGGTCTTCCGCCGCTTCGCCCGGCCCGACACCGGCCTCACCACCGGCACAGGTTATGTCGTCGCCGACGAGAAGACCGGTGAGCTGCTCGGCGGCGCCGGCCTGGACCTGGTGATCCCCAGCCGGCGCCAGGCCGAGGTGACGTTCTGGGTCGCGCCGTCGGCACGCCGGCGCGGCGTCGCCACGGCGGCCCTGAAGTCGCTGAGCCGATATGCCTTCGGCACCGGCCTGGAACGGCTGGAGGTCCTGACCCACTGGGAGAACGCGGCGGCGCAGCGGGTCGCCCTGGCGGCCGGCTACACCCGCGAGGGCGTACGCCGAAGTGCCGTTCCCAACCCGGACGGTGGCCGCGACGACCTCCTCGTCTGGACCCGCGTCGCCGGCGACCCGGAGAAGCCGGGCACCCGCCTGCTTCCCGACCTGCCCGGCGGCGAGCTCACCGACGGCGTGGTGACGCTGCGCCCGGTCACCGAGCACGACCTCGACTTCTACGCGGAGTTGCACGGCCTGCCCGACGTGATCAACACCAGTGTTCCGCCGGTCCGGAAGAGCGCCGACGAGATCCGCCGCCGCTGCAACCGCTCCGAGGCGCAGTGGCTGGCCGGCACGACCGCCGACCTGGTCATCCTCGACAACGCCACGGGTGCTCCGGCCGGTGAGATCTCGCTCTACTACCAGGAGCCGCCCACCGGGCAGGCGATGATCGGTTACAGCATGCTGCCGGCGTTCCGCGGGCAGGGCATGGCGACACGTGCCGCCCAGCTTCTCTCGCTCTGGGCGTTCGCGGAGACCGGCATCGTGCGCCTGATCGCCGGGACGCTGCCCACCAACATCGGCTCGCAGCGGGTCCTGGAGAAGGCCGGCTTCCAGCGTGAGGGATACATGCGCTCGCGACTGCCCGGTGCGGACGGCGCACGCAACGACGACATCCAGCACGTCCTCCTGGCTGGAGACCTACTGGCGCAGGCCTCCAGCGAAGGGTGATCAGACGGCCAGGCTGAGAATGCCGTAGTCGTAACCGCGGCGGCGGTAGACGACGCTGGGGCGGCCGCTGTCCTTGTCCTGGAACAGATAGAAGTCGTGTCCGACCAGCTCCATCTGGAAGAGCGCGTCGTCGACGGTCATCGGCTCAGCCGGATGTTCCTTCTCCCGGACGATGCGCCACGGCTGGTTCTCGTCGTGCTCGACCAGCTCGGTGTCGACAGATGGTTCAGCGGTCAGCGTGGCGGTGCTTCCGGTCAGGTCGGTCGGAAGGTTCGCGGTGGCGGCGGCCACGGACACGGGTGCGTGCCGTCCGCGGTGGACGCGGCGCCGGTCGGCGGAGCGGCGCAACCTGCCGTCCAGTTTGTTGATGGCGCAGTCCAGAGCTGCGTAGAAGTCTTGTGCCTGTGCCTCGGCGCGGATCACCGGGCCCTTGGTCATCACCGTGATCTCGACCCGCTGGCAAGTGTCGGACTGTCGCGGATTGCGTTCGTGGAAGAGCTCCACGTCCGCCCTCATCAGCTTCTGGTCGTAACGCTCGACCTTGCTCAGCTTGTCGGCGACATGCTCTCGATAGTGGTCGGGAACCTCTACGTTGCGGCCCTTGACGACAATGTCCACTCGTGACCTCCCCCAACGGTGTTCTTTGCGGGCGCCGAACCACGGCGCTTCGTGCAGCTCAGGGAAAACGCCGCGTGATCAGCCACTGACGCGGCCTACGTGGGTGAGACGACTCCTTTCCGGTGCGGCGACCAGGCCGATGTATCGGCGCCCCCGGCGGCGGGTAAGAGTTCGCGCTTACCCTCGTCACCTAGACGCTAACGTGACTCTGCCCGCCCGTCACCCCTCGTTCGGGATACCGGAAGGCTGACGTTCGCCTCTACCGGAGCCCGGGGCGGAATCGCGGTCAATTGACGGGAGTGGTCCTGCGAAGTTGTGTCGCAGCCAGTACCGCAGCGCCTGTGACCTGCATGTCCGCCTCCTCAAGACGGCGTACCACCGCGGTCAGCGTCGCCCCGGTGGTAACGATGTCGTCCGTCACCACCAGCGTGCGCCTGTTCCGATCGCCGCGTTGCAGAACGCCGATTCGGGGTGTGATTCGCAGCGAATTGACAGCTGCGGTCAACCGATCGGCAGCATCCAGCGACGTGGAGTCAGGGCGCGGCAGGGCACGCAGCAGGTGAAGGGCTTTCGCGTCGTACCCGGCTGATCGCAGACGCCGCACCGCGTGCCGGGTCATCCGCACCATGTGATCACCGTGTCGCTCCCGGCGGGCGGCAGCGGTGGAGGGGACCGGGACGAGCACCACCGGGCGGTCGCGCGGCGCGATCGCCGCGACCGCGCCGGCCAGCAGGACACCGAGAGGCCGGGCGAGCCGGTGGCGGCCTCTTTCCTTGTACGACAGGAGCGCACCACGCAACGACCCGGCGTAGGGCCCAACGGTCACACAAGCCGGAAAGCCCCGCGGAGGCGGACTCGGTGCGGCCGGATGCGGCCGCAACGCCTCCAGGGCCGCCACACAGGCCGCGCAGGTCCCGTAGGTCAGCCGCTCCCGCTCAGCGCCGCACCCCGCGCACACTCCCGGGAGAACCAGGTCGGCGATCTCACCGAGGAGCCCCGCGACCATGTCTTCGCGTCCTCAGTCGAGGTAGAACGGCGCCGTCGGTATCCGGCCGGCCGGCGGATCGGCGGGCGGGCTGGCGAGGTCGCCGACGTCGATCGGGACCGCTGTCGAGAGCGCGTCCCAGGCCGCCGTACCGGTGGTGAAGGCCACCGAGTTGGAGTGGTACTGGTTGGTGGCCGGATTGACCGGGTAGACGGCCAGGTAGTTGACCGCGCCGTCGCCGATGTCGAGCGGCCGCGGCCCCTGGAGCGCACCGTCGACCGACACGTCGATGATCGCGACCCGGTTGTCCCGGCCGGTCGTCGTACCGGCGACGGTGAGCCAGCTCTCGCTGCTGAAGCCGACCGCGGTGACGGTGGCGAGCGGCGGGTGCAGCAGCTCCGGGTCGTTCAGCGCCACACCGTCGCCGCTGACCGTGAGGGCCGCGCGGTAGAGCCGGCCGCCGGCCACGAACGCCACCCGGTGCCCGTCCGGCGCCACCGAGACGGCGGTGACCCGGCCCGTCCCGCCCGCCCACGGCACCTGCCGGGCCGGGCCGCCCTCCGCCCGGAAGCTGTAGATCCGGCCGTTGGCCACGATCAGGCCCACCGCGCCCTCGGTCGTCCCGTTCGGCGTGATCGCCCAGATCGGGTAACCCGCGCCGGCCGGCAGCCCGGAGACCGCCCGCAGGGTGACCTCCTGGTTGAACGGTGCGCCGCCGACCCGCAGCGTCTCGCCGCGCCCGGATCCGGTGATCAGCGCCGCGAAGGTGTGTGTCGCCGACGAGCTCAGCCCCGCCGTCCGCACGTCCTTGTTGGCCGCCGCCGGGATGGCCGGAACCGGCTCCTCGTCCCGCAGCGAATCCGCCAGGCGGACGACCCGGCCCTCGAACACCACGAACCGCTCCGGCGTGGCGCCCAGGCGGTTGGCCGGGTTGCTCGACAGGTAGTCGTTGTCGGAGTAGTGCATCGTCTCCTGATGGCCGATCTTGAGATCGAGGGTCTGCGGAAGCAGATGCCGCAGGGACCACTGGAGCTGCTTGCGCAACCGGTCCAGGGCGCCGGACGCGCCCTCGGTCGGCACGGCCTGAGCGTTGAGGTTGATCTCCAGCCGGTTGTCGCGGGGCACGACCTTGCCGATCGTCGCGGTGCCCTCCGGCAGCCTCTCGACCGCGTCCTGGAGCAGCGGCGAGGGGCCGGAGATCAGCCAGCCGAGGATGATCGTGGGTTCCTGCTCCTCCGGCACCTCGTCCAGCATGTAACGGACGTCGGGGACCAGGACGGTGCGATCGATGTTCCAGAAGTAGATCGTCCGCTCGGCGTAGTTCTTCGCCAGCGCGGTGTCGCTGAGCAGCACATACTCGGGGGCGTCGGCGACGAAGAGACCGTCTGTGGGACTCTCCTCGACGGTGACCTCGTATTCACCGGAGAGCGCCTCCTGGGCCGGCTCGAGGATGCCGTTCTTGCCGAGCGTGCCGATCACCTGGTACCTGAAGGAGACCTCCTTCTCGCCGGGCGTGACGAGCGGATCGCCGGTCAGGCGGATCACCCGCGGTGCGGTGGCCGGCTTGAACTTGGCCTTCGCCTCCGGCGTCATGAACGCCTTGACCCGGTCCAGCGCGGTGTCGTAGTCGCCGGCCGCGGCCTCCAGGTAGTTGCGGACGAACTGGCCGCGCTCCCGCGACGTCGTCCGGGTGACAGGTGCCGGCGTGTCGTTGTCGCCGGAGGAGATGCCGGTCGAGGGACCCGGACCGACCTCGGTCACCGCGGTCTCGTCCGGGATACCGCACCCGCCGAGCCCCAGCACGACCAGGACGGTGGCCACGGGCAGCAGCGCGACAGGCTTGGAGCGGCGCATCAGCTCACCTCCGCGGGCTCGCCGGCGGTCGTGGCCGGCCGGTCCCGCGGTATCAGCGGCAGCGGGGCGGCGACCAGCCTGTCGCCGGCGCGCACCGGCAGGGTCAGGCGGAACTGGGCGCCCTCACCCGGCGCGCCCCACGCCTCCAGCCAGCCGCCGTGCAGGCGGGCGTCCTCGACGCTGATCGAGAGCCCCAGGCCGGTGCCGCCGGTCTGCCGTGCCCGGGACGGGTCGGCCCGCCAGAACCGGTTGAAGACCAGCCGTTCCTCGCCGGCTTTCAGCCCGATGCCGTAGTCGCGCACGGTGACCGCGACCGCGGCCTCGTCGGTCGTCATGGTGACCACCACGGGTTTCGCCTCGGCGTGCTCCACCGCGTTGCCGACCAGGTTGCGCAGCACCCGCTCGACCCGCCGCGGGTCGACCTCGGCGATCACCGGGGTGTCCGGCAGGCGCAGGTCCAACTCGACACCGGCCCGCTCGGCCAGGCCGGCCAGGCGGTCGGCGACCCGCCGCACGATCGGCACCAGGTCGGTGTGCTCGGCATCCAGCGCGGCGAAGCCGGCGTCGAACCGGCTGATCTCCAGCAGGTCGGTGAGCAGGTCCTCGAAGCGGTCCAGCTCGGCCTGGAGCAGCTCGGCGCTGCGGGCCACGGCGGGATCGAAGTCCTCCCGCTCGGAGAAGATCAGGTCGGCCGCCATCCGCACGGTGGTCAGCGGCGTCCGCAGCTCGTGCGACACGTCGGAGGTGAACCGCCGCTGCAGCCGGGACATCTCCTCCAGCCGGACGATCTGCCGCTGCAGGTTCGCCGCCATCTGGTTGAACGCGGCCGCCAGCAGGGCCAGGTCGTCCTCGCCGTCCACCTTCATCCGCTGGTCGAGCAGGCCCGCCGAGAGCCGCTGCGCGGTCCGGGCGGCGACCCGGACCGGGGTCACCACCAGCCGGGTGACCAGGCCCGCCACCACGCCGAGCAGCATTACCAGGGCCAGGCCGGTGGCGAGCACCGTGGTCCGGATGAGGTTGGCGTCCTGATCCTCGGAGGTGAGCGGGACCATGTAGTAGAGCTCGAGATGTCCGAACTTGGTGGGCACCGGAGACCCGTACACAAGATATTTCGTGGTCTTGCCGTTGATCTCCGCGGTCCGGATCTGATGTGCCACGAGGCCCGACTCGGCGACCTTGCGAACCATCTCCGGCGTGATCAGGTTGCGGGCGTCGACGCTGGGCAGGGTCACCGAGCGCAGGTCCGGATAGTCCGCCGCCCGGATCGAGACGATCGAGCCGCCGTCCTCAGCGGGGTCGCCGTCGAACAGCTCGTTGACCGTCGCGTTGATGGTGTTGGGCAGCTCGGGATCGCGGGCCGCCGGGTGCACGGTCAACTGGCTGGATGCCCACTGGACCTTGGCGTCGATGGCGGTGGCGGCCTCGTCCTGGGTGCGGCTGAGCAGGATCTTGGCGCTGCGGTCGGCGATGAACCAGCCGAACGTGCCGACCAGCAGGCTGGAGGCGACAAGCGTGAGCGCCACCACCCGCAGCTGGAGCGAGCGCCGCCAGGACCGGCGGGCCGGTGCCGTGTATTGCTGGAACCGGCGCGCGACCACGCGCCAGTGGCGCCGCACCACTCGCAGGGCGCGGCGCACGGGCATGGGGAGCCAGGCCGGAGCACGCATTACGCGGCAAGGTTAACCGCTGTTGGCGGTCAGCCGGTGCCCGCCTTGTAGCCGACACCACGAACCGTCAGGATGATCTCCGGCCGCTCGGGGTCCGGCTCGATCTTGGCGCGCAGGCGCTGGACGTGCACGTTGACCAGGCGGGTGTCGGCGGCGTGCCGATATCCCCAGACCTGCTCGAGCAGCACCTCACGGGTGAAGACCTGGCGCGGCTTGCGGGCCAGCGCCACCAGCAGGTCGAACTCCAACGGGGTGAGCTTCACCTCCTCGCTGTCACGCGACACCGTGTGCGCCGGCACGTCGATGGTGATCTGGTTGCCGGGTGGCCCGATGGTGAGCATCTCCGGCGCGGCGTCCTCGCCCCGGCGCAGCCGGGCCCGCATCCGCGCCACCAGTTCCTTGGGCTTGAACGGCTTGACCACGTAGTCGTCGGCACCGGACTCCAGGCCCAGCACGACGTCCACCGTGTCGCTCTTCGCCGTCAGCATGACGATCGGGATGCCCGACTCGGCACGGATCGCACGTGCCACGTCGATGCCGCTCATCCCGGGCAGCATCAGGTCCAGCAGGACGATGTCCGGCCGGTTCTCCCGGAAGGCGGCCAGAGCGCGCTCTCCGTCCGCCACGAACGACGGCAGGAAACCCTCACTGCGCAGGACGATGCCGAGCATCTCGGCCAACGCGGGATCGTCGTCGACGACCAGTACCCGGGCTCTCATGCGGTCCAATATTGCACTGTCGTCCCAGCCTTCGCGCGACCTGGGGGTCGATCTTGCCCAGGAGGACGGCCCGGTATTCGCAAACCGGACACGAATCGGCATAGAAAAACGGGCGGTCCCGCTCCGGGACCGCCCGTGGCACGCAACCTGTCACGCGCCGGGCCGGTCGAACTCCCCTGCTCGGATTCCGGCGATGAAGCCGGTCCAGTCCCCGGTGCCGAAACGGAGCACCGGGCCCGTGGCGTCCTTCGAGTCACGCACCAGCACAGCGGCCGGAACGTCAGCGACTTCGACGCAGTGCCCGGCAGCGCCACTGCGGCTACTCTTGCGCCAGGTGGGCTTGGCGTCCTGCATGGTCATCTCCTTCCATGGAATGCCTCTCCATTGGAACCCATGGCAGCCGCTCACCGGGCCAATCGATCCCTCGTCTCAGCGATGGCCGTTCGGCTCTGATCTGGCGACAATGCGCGTTCCAGCAGGTCATCGAAGGCATCTTGATAAACGTCTATCTCGTCGGCCTTCACCCGGAAGAGGCCACCGGTCAGCCCTTCGATGTGCACCACGGGGTTACGCGTACCCTCGCCGAACTCCATCACCAGGAACGATTCGGTCAGCCCGGCGTGCGCACCGGCGTGAAACGGCAGGATCAACAGCTCCACGCCGGGCCGGGTGCTGGCCTCGTAGAGCCGGCTCAACTGGCGGCACTGCACGTCGCGCCCACCGACCTCACGCAGCAGAACGCCCTCGTCGAGGATGAGCCGCAGGGCCGGCGGCGGGTCGCGGGTCAGAACGGCCTGACGAGCCATGCGTACGGCGAGCCGGCGCTGAATCGTGGACATGTCCTCGATGTCCGCCCCGGTCTCGATGACGGCTCTCGCATACTCGTCGGTCTGGAGCAGGCCCGGCACCACCTGGGCCTCCCACTCGGAGATCCGCACCGCCTCGGACTCCAGGGCGAGATACTCGTCGTACGGATCCGGCACCGACGAGCGGTACGGCGTCCACCAGGCCCGGGTCCGGCCGCGGCGGGCCAGGTCACGCAGGCGGCCGCGGTCCTCGACAGCCACTCCGTACAGGGTGAGGAGCCGGTCGAGGTCGGACTCGGTGATCCCCGTGTGTGCCGTCTCGATCCGGCTCAGTTTCGACTCGGACCAGCCCAGAGCGGTCGCCACGTCGACAGCGCGGCGCTCACCGCGGAGCCGGCGCAGTTCTCCCCCGAGCTCGCGGCGCGCAGTCGATGTCGGCCTCGCCACGTGGTCACCATATCGGCGTATCGATAGGGCTTTGCAAGTTGCACAGCCGACAATGCACTTGCACCGCGGCCGGTGGCGTGGAGTAATGAGAAGGCGAAGGCCGAACCCGGTGGCGGCAACCGCCGGGCGGATGCGAGCCCTCGCTCCGCGGGCGAGCGAGGGCTCCTGCACGTCAGTACCGGTAATGCTCCGGCTTGAACGGTCCCTCCACGGCGATACCCAGGTAAGCGGCCTGCTGCTTGGTCAGCTCGGTGAGCCGTACGCCGAGCGCGTCCAGGTGCAGCCGGGCCACCTTCTCGTCCAGCTTCTTCGGCAGCACATACACCCCAACGGGGTACTCCTCGGTCTTGGTGAACAGCTCGATCTGCGCGATCGTCTGGTTCGAGAAGCTGTTGCTCATCACGAACGACGGGTGGCCCGTCGCGTTGCCCAGGTTCAGCAGGCGCCCCTCGGACAGCACGATGATCGAGTGCCCGTCGGCGAAGCGCCACTCGTCGACCTGCGGCTTGATGTTGATCTTCTTGACGTCGGAGCGCCTCTGCAGGCCCGCCATGTCGATCTCGTTGTCGAAGTGGCCGATGTTGCCGACGATCGCCTGGTGCTTCATCCGGGCCATGTGCTCGTGGGTGATCACGTCGAAGCAGCCGGTCGCGGTCACGAAGATGTCCGCGTACTCCACCACGTCGTCGATGGTGGCCACCTGGAAGCCGTCCATCGCCGCCTGCAGCGCGCAGATCGGGTCCACCTCGGTCACGATGACCCGGGCACCCTGGCCGCGCAGCGACTCCGCACAACCCTTGCCGACGTCGCCGTACCCGAACACCACCGCCACCTTGCCCCCGATCAGCACGTCGGTGGCCCGGTTGATGCCGTCGATCAGCGAGTGCCGGCAGCCGTACTTGTTGTCGAACTTCGACTTGGTCACCGAGTCGTTGACGTTGATCGCCGGGAAGAGCAGCGTGCCCTGCTGCTGCATCTCGTAGAGCCGGTGCACACCCGTGGTGGTCTCCTCGGTGACACCCTTGATGCCCGCCGCGGTCCGCGTCCAGCGCTTGCCGTCCTCCTTCAGGCTGCGGCCAAGCAGCTTCAGGATCACCGCGTACTCCTCCGAGTCGGCGGTCTCCGGCGACGGCACGGCACCGGCCCGCTCGAACTCGGCACCCTTGTGCACCAGCAGCGTCGCATCACCGCCGTCGTCGAGAATCATGTTGGGCGCCTCGCCGTCCGGCCAGAGCAGCACCCGCTCGGTGCACCACCAGTACTCGTCGAGGGTCTCGCCCTTCCACGCGTAGACCGGCACACCCTGGGGCTTCTCCGGCGTACCCTCGCGGCCGACGACGATCGCCGCGGCCGCGTGATCCTGCGTCGAGAAGATGTTGCACGATGCCCACCGGACCCTCGCACCGAGCGCGGTCAGCGTCTCGATCAGCACCGCGGTCTGGATCGTCATGTGCAGCGAGCCGGTGATCCGTGCCCCGCGCAGCGGCTGAGCGGGCCCGTACTCCTCGCGCAGCGACATCAGGCCGGGCATCTCATGCTCGGCCAGTTCGATCTCCTTGCGGCCGAACGCGGCAAGCGACAGGTCGGCAACCTTGAAGTCACCCTCGGCGAGCGTCGTGGGACGACTTGCCGGCAACGTGCTGGTCATCGAAAGCTCCTGGCCGTTGGTGGGGACGATTTAACCCCATTTATCGTACGGGCGAGAGCTCCCCCAGAAGCCCCACTCCCATTCCGAAGCAGCCCGGTCCGGAGCGACTCGGGGCGGAATAGCGAACGGGGCGACAGGCCTGAGCCCGCCGCCCCGTTCATCCCCCCGGTTTGGTACCGCGCGCGTCCGTGGGACCCCCCGATCACCAATGACGCTGCGTGCTTCTAGATTCACACTCCGCAACCATCATGTCAAGGAATTTCAACAAATTTCGGACCCAAGTTGCACTCTCCGTGTCGGACCTCTCACCGCCCGCCCATCATCGGGGGCAATCGGTGCCGACCACGAGGGCCCACGCGCCGCAGAAGTCAGCGCACACGGTGGGCGCCCACGAGTGCCGAGAGGAGTCAGCGCATGTCGTGCTGCGAGAAGTCAGCGCACACCGTGCGCGCCTGCGAACCCTGCCCGGCGGCAGCCGGCGCACACAGAAGCCGAGCGTGCGCTTTCAGCAACGCCATGGCGTTAGTCAGCGCTCACGAGCCGCGAACGTGTGCGCCCACCCACGCCACGGGCGGCTCACCGTCGGCGGTTGGCCGCTAGCGGCCAGCGGGACTGGCAGCTGGCGGGACTGGCGGCTGGCGGGACTGGCGGCTGGCGGGACTGGCGCGGCGGGCGGAGAGCGGCTGGCGGAGAGCGGCTGGCGGTCGGCGGCTGGCGGCTGGCGGCTGGCGGGAAGGTGGCACCCGTCGTGGGGGTGGGTTGGGGCGGTGGGGAGCTTTGGGCGTACGTCTAAGGGAGCGGGACCGAAGCGATGAAGATCTCGCCGACGCCTGCCGCAGTGAGTTCTCCCGCGTCGGCGGGGGCGTAAGCGGCTGTGCCCGGCTGGACCGACACGGGGGTGCCATGCCCCTCCCCCACATGGACGTCGCCCGCCACGCCGAGGATGAGACGAGGGCCCGCGCCCGGGAGACGTGCGGGTGGGCGATCGGCGGTGAGGATGACGCGGTCGAGTTGGAAGTCGGGGACCGGTACGCGCCAGGAGGTGACGGTCCCGTCGGTCGCGGTGGGGTGCAGGAGGGGGTCGTCGAGGACTTCGAAGCGGAGTACGCGGAGCAACTCGTCCACGTCGACCCGTTTGGGGGTGAGGCCGCCGCGGAGGACGTTGTCGCTGGCGGCCATCAGTTCGACGCCGAGGCCGCGCAGGTAGGCGTGGAGGTTGCCGGCGGGCATCCAGATCGCTTCGCCGGGGGCGAGGCGGACCAGGTTGAGCAGGAGCGCGACAAGTACTCCGGGATCGCCGGGGTAGTGGTCGGCGAGGTTGCGGGCCAGCTGGAAGGAGTCGGCGTGCTCGTGGTCGGCGGGGAGGGCTGCGGCAGCGGCCACCACATCGTTGATCAATGCGGCGCGGTCGCCGGCGGGCCAGGTGAGCAGCAGTTTCACCGCCTCGGCCAGGCCGGAAGCCGAGTCGGAAGTGCGCAGGGCGGTGATCACCGGGTCCAGGCGGGGGAGGCCGAAGGCGGCGATGACGTCCGCGGAGACGGCGGGCGGGCGGAAGCCGCAGAGTGCCTCGAACGGTGTGAGCGCGACAAGCATCTCCGGCTTGTGGTGCGCGTCCGTGTAGTTCTTGGGCGCGGCCGGGTCCGCCTCCTGGCGGGCGAAGGCCTCGCGCGCGTAGGCGTCGTCGGGATGAGCCTGCAGCGACAGCGGGGCGTCGGCGGCGAGAACCTTCATCAGGTACGGCAGGCGCGTCCCGAAGGCCGCGGTGACCGTGTCGCCGAGCTGGCAGTGCGGGTCGTCGGCGAGGAGCTTGGTGAGTTCGACCGGTCCGCCGGGACCCGGCACCGTTGAGGGGTCGCCCGGATGAGCGCCGAGCCACAGCTCCGCCTCGGGCCCCTCGGTGGGGGTGGGACGGCCCTGCAGCTCGGCGATCGCGGTCCGGGAGCCCCAGGCGTACGGCCGGATCACGCCGGTCAGCGGGTACACGGTCATACCCGGCAAAATAACAGTTGTCAGGCGTGCGCGGGGGGCGCCGCCGAGGCGTGATCGGCCCGGTAGATGTCCGGCTCGATGTAGATCACCTGAGCGATCGGGACGGCCTCACGGATCCGCGATTCAGTCTCGTCGATGTGCCGGGCGACATCCGCGGCACTCTCGGTCCCGGGTACCGCGATCTTCACCGCGACGAGCAGCTCGTCCGGGCCGAGGTGCAGCGTCTTCATGTGGATGATCCGCTCGACGCCATCGCCGGCCAGCACCGCCTGCTCGATCTGCCGCACCGCCTCCGGAGTGGCACCCTCGCCGAGCAGCAGGCTCTTGGTCTCGATCGCCAGGATGACCGCGATCGTGACCAGCAGCAGGCCGATACCCGCCGTGCCGATCGCGTCCCAGATGCCGTTGCCGGTGATGATCGTCAGCGAGACGCCGAAGAGCGCGAAGACCAGGCCGATCAGCGCGCCGAAGTCCTCGAGGAGCACCACCGGCAGCTCGGGGGCCTTGGCCCGGCGGACGAAGCTCACCCAGCCGATCTTGCCGCGGATCTGGTTCGACTCCTTGATCGCGGTACGGAAGGAGTAGCTCTCCAGCCCGATGGCGACCACCAGCACGACGATCGGCACCCAGGCGTGGCTCTCGATCCCGCCACCCTCGTGCCACTTGTGGTACGCCTCGTAGAGCGCGAACAGGCCGCCGAGGCTGAACAGCACGATGGACACGATGAACGCGTAGATGTAGCGCTCACGCCCGAACCCGAACGGGTGCTCGGGGGTCGCGGCCCGTTTGGCCCGCTTGCCGCCGATCAGCAGGAGCAGCTGGTTGCCGGAGTCGGCGACCGAGTGGATCGACTCGGCCAGCATCGACGACGACTGGGTGAGGAGGAAGGCGACGAACTTGGTGACCGCGATACCCAGGTTGGCGCCGAGCGCGGCGATGATCGCCTTGGTGCCGCCCTCAGCGCTCATTGAAGCCCGTCCGTTATCAGGTTCGACAGTTCCTTCATCTCGCTGATCGCCGGCACGGCCATCGGATCGAGCCCGTGGGCCAGCGCGAGATAGAGCGAGGCGAAGTCGGGCACCGCCACCAGGGACGCGAGCCGCTCCAGCGACGAGCCGCCCTCCGCGGTGAGCACGTCGCAGCGCACCCCTCGCTGGTCGGCGAGCTGCTGGATGGCGTCGGCGCGGCGCTCCTCGACGGCGACCGGCTCGTCGGCGTCGTCCTCCGGGTTCAGGCCGCCGTCGCGAAGCACCACGAGCCGCAGCCGGGTCACGTTCTCGTCGGCCTCGTCCGGGTCGGCGAAGATGTCCCGCGATCCCTCGGCCAGGCCGCCGAAGACACCGTCGAGCAGGCCCACCCGGCCGCGACCGGCCTCGCCGAGCGCACCGGCCATGACCGGGTAGCGGGCGTTGGCGGCGAGGGTGTCGCCGAAACGCCGGGCCGCGACCGTGGCCAGCGGGGAGGAGCCCCAGACGATGGGCACCGAGCCGGCCAGGCCGAGCGCGAGTGCCTTGGCCGGGTTGACGAACGAGTCGGCGGCCGGACGGCACCGCTCGGCGTCGTTGTCCAGCCGGGTCGCGGTCTCGGCGATGTCCGCCTCGGTCACCTTGACCAGGCCGAGCGCCCGCCCGGCGAGCAGCACCGGGATGGTCAGGCCCCAGATGGTGGCGCGGGCCGGTGCCCGGCGCGGCACGCCGATGAACGGGGCGCGGGCCCGCTCGGCCATCGCCTCCAACTCGGAGCCGGGATTGCCGATGGCGACCAGCCGGGCGCCCCGGCGGGCGGCGGCCTCGGCAGCGGCGAGCGCCTCCGGGCTGCGGCCGGAGGCGGACACCGCGATCACCACGTCGGCCGCGCCGACCCAGCCGGGCACGCCCGCGCTGCGGTGACCGATGATCGGCACCGGACAGCGGGGGCCGGCGACGGTGGCCAGGATGTTGCCGGTCAGGCCGGCGGTGCCGATGCCGGCGACCACGACGGCGCGCGGGCGCCCCTCGTCGGCCAGCATGGACAGGTCGACCTCGGCGGCGAGCGCGGCCGACTCGCGGACCTGCGCGCCGGCCGAGGCGGTGGCCCGGAGCATGCCGCCCGGGTCGTTGCCGAGCATCGTCTTCTCGTCGTTGAGCAGCGACTCGTCGGCGATCCGGTGGCCGTTGACTCCCGACGTCACTTGGCGTCTCCCTCGATGGCCTCGTCCAGGAGGAGGATCGGGATGTCGTCGCGGATCGGGAAGATCCGGCCGCACTCCGTGCACGTCAGCGTCTGCGCGTCCGCGTCGTAGTCAAGAGGCGCGTGATGGGTGTCCGGGCAGGCCAGAATCTCCAGCAACTGCTGATCGAGCGCCACCGATCTACTCCTTCGTCGTGGGCCAAGCATGGTTCGAGGCGATCCTATCCACGAACGATGGCGAGCACCTCGTCTCGCAGCGCCGCCATCCGCGCGGCGTCACGAGCCTCGACGTTCAGGCGCAACAGCGGCTCGGTGTTCGAGGCGCGCAGGTTGAACCAGGCACCGTCGCCGACCTGCACGGTCATACCGTCCAGTTCGTCCACAGCGGCGCCCGGGAAGGCCGCGCGCACCTCGGCGATCTTGGCGGCGGAGTCGGCAACCGTGGAATTGATCTCACCTGAGGCCGAGTACCGCTCGTACTCCGCCGCGAACTCCGAGAGCGGCTCCGGCTGGCCGCCGAGCGCCGCGAGCACGTGCATGGCCGCCAGCATGCCGGTGTCGGCGAACCAGAAGTCACGGAAGTAGTAGTGCGCGGAGTGCTCCCCGCCGAAGACCGCGTTGGTGTGCGCCATCTCGGCCTTGATGAAGGAGTGGCCGACCCGGCTGCGGACCGGCTTGCCGCCGTTCTCGGTGATGATCTCCGGCACCGCGGCCGAGGTGATCAGGTTGTGGATGATCGTGCTGCCCGGAAACTTGGCCAGCTCACGGGTCGCGACGAGTGCGGTGACAGCGGACGGCGAGACCGGGTCGCCCTTCTCGTCCACCACGAAGCAGCGGTCGGCGTCGCCGTCGAAGGCGACACCGATGTCGGCGCCCTGCTCGCGTACGGCGTTCTGGAGGTCCACGAGGTTCTTCGGGTCCAGCGGGTTGGCCTCGTGGTTCGGGAAGGAACCGTCCAGCTCGAAGAAGAGCGGCACGATCTCCAGCGGCAGCGGGGACAGGACCTGGTCGCCGAGAACCGCCGGGACGGTGTACCCGCCCATCCCGTTGCCCGCGTCGACGATCACCTTGAGCGGGCGGATGCCGGAGAGATCGACGAGCGAGCGCAGGTGCGCCGCGTAGTCCTTGAGCAGGTCACGCTGCTCCACTCGGGCCGGGCCGTCCGCCTCCGCGTTCAGATCGGCGAGCAGCGCCTGGGCCCGCCGGCGAACGCCGACGAGGCCGCTGTCCTGCCCGACCGGGCGGGCGCCGGCGCGGCACAGCTTGATCCCGTTGTACTGAGCCGGGTTGTGGCTCGCGGTGAACATCGCGCCGGGGAGGCCGAGCGAGCCGGAGGCGTAGTAGAGCTGGTCGGTCGAGGCGAGACCGATGTTGATCACCGCGGCGCCGGCTGCGTTCACACCCCGGGCGAAGGCGGCGGCCAGGCCCGGCCCGGACTCGCGCATGTCGTGCCCGATCACGATCTGATCCGGCTCGTCGCCGGACTCCCGCAGCATCTCGACGAATGCCGTGCCGATCGCCCGCGCCACCGCCTCGTTGAACTGATCCGGAACGATGCCCCGGACGTCGTACGCCTTGATGATCTGCGACAGATCCGACACTTACCTACTCCTCACCCGAATCCCCTATTGGCCCGAGGGTATCGGAGCGATCACCCCCGAAAGGTTTCAACCGCGAGACGACAGGCGTGGTCAGCTGCGCGGGTGGTCTCCGGCAGCCGGAAGCGGGGCGTCAGCCGCAGGGTCAGGTCGCACGCGGTGTCCAGGTCGATCCGGTGGCCGGGCGAGACGAACACCGGTTTCACACCGTCGCGGGTACGCAACACCGCGCCGACCGTCTCCCCGGCGTCGATCAGCGCCGACCGATCACCCCGCGCCTCCCCCACCGGCTCGTGCTCACCGACGAGACGGGTCTTGCCGACGCCGAAGGCCGGTAGACCGGTCAGCACACCCAGGTGTGAGGCGAGACCGAAGCGGCGGGGATGGGCGAGCCCGTGCCCGTCACAGATCAGCACGTCCGGGCGGACGGTGAGCTTCTCCAGGGCCTCCAGCAGGGCGGGAACCTCCCGGAAGGCGAACAACCCGGGGACGTACGGGAAGGCGGGGCGGCTTCGGATCACCGCGGTGTCGCGTACCGAGAGGTCGGCGAGGTCGAGGACCACGACCGCGGCGGCGAGCCGGTCACCGTCGTAGGCGACGTCGAGGCCGGCCACGGTGGCCGGGGACGCGGGTCCGTGCGTGAGGATCACCCGGGAGCGCAGGGCGTCCTGCACGGCAAGGGCTTCTTCTTCGGTACGCGGCCACGGTTGCACCGCACAGTTGTCTCACACGGTGATCGGCGTCACGATGGGTGGGTCTGGAGGTGCTGCCGGTGAACCCGTGGCTCGCGCTGACTCCCGGAGACGACCCCGCCGAGCGGATTCGGCAGGTCGGCCGTGCCCATCAGAGCTTCCTCGCCGGTGAGGGGCGGCCGGACCGGATGCGGGAGGTGGTCGCCGACTCCTGGGCGCGCTCGGCCGCCTGGATCGGGGCGGACAGCACCGCGCCGATCGAGATCGGTGACGCCGACCTCGAGGCGTACCGGTCGGCGCACCCGCTCGCCAGGGTCATGCCGATCTTCCGGGACCTGCTGGGCGGCCTCGCCGAGGACGGCGACCACATCCTGGCGGTCTGCGACGCGCACGGCCGGCTGCTGTGGGTCGAGGGCCACCCGTCCACGCTGCGCGGAGCCGAGTCGATGAACTTCGTCCCCGGCGCCCGCTGGGACGAGGCGCACGCCGGCACCAACGCGCCGGGCACCGCGCTCGCCGTCGACCACGCGCTGCAGATCTTCGCCACCGAGCACTTCACCCACCCGGTGCAGCGCTGGACGTGCGCGGCGGCACCGGTCCACGACCCGGCCACCGGCCGGCTGCTCGGCGCGATCGACGTCACCGGCGGGGACCACCTCGCCAACCCGCACAGCCTGGCGCTGGTCCGGGCCACCGCGCTGGCCGCCGAGGCGTATCTGGGAGCCGATCGGGTCCCGGACCGCCCGGCGGTGTCCGTGCTCGGCCGGGACGAGGCGCTGCTCACCGTCGGCGGCAAGCGGATGCGGCTCGGCCGGCGCCACTCCGAGCTGCTGGTCCTGCTCACCGTGCACCCGGAGGGCCGCACCGGTGACCAGCTCGGCTTCGACCTGTACGGCGACGACGTCAACCCGGTGACCGTGCGCGCCGAGTTGTCGCGCCTGCGCCGCATCCTCGGACCGGAACTGCTCGACTCCCGGCCGTACCGGCTGCGCGCCGAGCTCGACGTGGACTTCGGCGCGGTGGCCCGTCTCCTGGATCACGGTCGGGTGGCTGAGGCGCTTTCTGCGTACCCCGGAGGTTTGCTGCCCGGCTCCGACGCACCCGGTGTGGTCCGCCTGCGCCGCCGCATCGACGACCGCCTGCGCACCGCCGTGCTGGCGGCGGGTGACCGCCGCCTGGTCCAATCCTGGCTGAGCAGCCCGTGGGGCGCTGACGACCTGGAGATCTGGGAGGCCTACGCGGCCCTCGTGCCCACCGACCCGATCGCCGCCCGCCGCGTCGCCGAACTCTCCCGCGAGTACGCGCTCTGCAACCTTCCTGCAACGTCGTTGTAATTAGCCTCCGGCCTGACCCCCTACAGGTACGGAGGCAGGACCGTGACCATCTACACCCCGCCCGGTTCCGATGGCGCCATCGTCAGCTACCAGTCCCGCTACGACCACTACATCGGCGGTGAGTACGTCCCGCCGGCCAAGGGCCAATACTTCGAGAACCCCTCACCGGTGACCGGCCGGACCTTCACCGAGATCGCCCGCGGCACCGCGGACGACGTGGAGAAGGCCCTGGACGCGGCGCACGGCGCGGCCCCCGCGTGGGGACGGACCTCACCCACCGAACGCTCGGTCATCCTCAACAAGATCGCCGACCGGATGGAGCAGAACCTCGAGAAGCTGGCCGTCGCCGAGGCGTGGGAGAACGGCAAGGCGGTACGCGAGACGCTGGCCGCCGACATCCCGCTCGCCATCGACCACTTCCGCTACTTCGCCGGCGTGATCCGGGCGCAGGAGGGCACCGCGGGCGAGCTGGACGAGGACACCGTGGCGTACCACTTCCACGAGCCGCTCGGCGTGGTCGCCCAGATCATCCCGTGGAACTTCCCGATCCTGATGGCGGTCTGGAAGCTGGCACCGGCCCTGGCCGCGGGCAACGCCGTGGTGCTCAAGCCCGCCGAGCAGACCCCGGCCTCGATCCACTACCTGTTCTCGCTGATCGGCGACCTGCTCCCGCCGGGCGTGGTGAACATCGTCAACGGCTTCGGCGTGGAGGCCGGCAAGCCGCTCGCGTCCTCGAGCCGGGTCGCCAAGGTGGCCTTCACCGGTGAGACCACCACCGGCCGCCTGATCATGCAGTACGCCTCCGAGAACCTGATCCCGGTCACCCTGGAACTCGGCGGCAAGAGCCCGAACATCTTCTTCGACGACGTCAGCCGCGCCGACGACGAGTTCTACGACAAGGCCCTCGAGGGCTTCACGATGTTCGCGCTCAACCAGGGTGAGGTCTGCACCTGCCCGTCGCGGGCGCTCATCCAGCAGAGCCACTACTCGGACTTCCTGGCAGCCGGGGTCAAGCGGGTGGAGAACCTCAAGCAGGGCAACCCGCTGGACACCGACACCCAGGTCGGCGCGCAGGCCTCCAACGACCAGCTGGAGAAGATCCTGTCGTACCTGGACATCGGCCGGCAGGAAGGTGCCCGCGCGCTGACCGGCGGGGCCCGCGCCGAGATGTCCGGTGACCTCTCCGGCGGGTACTACGTACAGCCGACGATCTTCGAGGGCCGCAACACGATGCGGATCTTCCAGGAGGAGATCTTCGGACCGGTCGTCTCGGTCACGCCGTTCTCCGACTTCGACGACGCGATCAAGGTCGCCAACGACACCCTGTACGGCCTGGGCGCCGGCGTCTGGACGCGGGACATCAACCAGGCGTACCGCGCCGGACGGGCGATCAAGGCCGGCCGGGTGTGGACGAACTGCTACCACCTCTACCCGGCGCACGCCGCGTTCGGTGGCTACAAGCAGTCCGGCATCGGCCGGGAGAACCACCGGATGATGCTCGACCACTACCAGCAGACGAAGAACCTGCTGGTCAGCTACTCCCCCAAGGCCATGGGCTTCTTCTAGGCCATGGCTACCCGAGTAGACGTGACTCCCGCGGCCGCCGCGATGATGCGGCAGCTGCGGGAGCAGCACGGTCCGTTGATGTTCCATCAGTCGGGCGGCTGCTGCGACGGCAGCTCTCCGATGTGCTACCTGGAGGGCGAGTTCCGTACCGGCGGTTCCGACGTCCTGCTGGAGTCTCTGGCGATCGAGGGGGTGCCGGAGCCGATCAGGTTCTGGATGTCGGCGAGTCAGTTCGAACTCTGGAAGCACACGCATCTGACGGTGGACGTGGTGCCGGGGCGCGGCGCCGGGTTCTCGCTGGAGGCGCCGGAGGGGGTGCGCTTTCTGATCCGATCCCGGCTGCTCACCGAGCAGGAGGTGGTCTCACTCCGCGATCGGTAGGTCGCGATCGATCGCTGCCTGTAGGTCGCGGTCGGTGGGTCGCGGTCGGTGGGTCGCGGTCGGTGGGTCGCGGTCGGTGGGTCGCTGTCGGCCGGCCGCGCGGCATCGGATCTCCCGAGCGTGGCGCAGGCGGCTGCGGGCAGGCCGCCGCCTGCGTCACCAGATCTTGGTGCTTCCAGACCTTGGTGCCTTCGGATACGGGCGGTCATCGTACGCACACGAGCATGGATTCATGCCTGATTCGTGCCAAATAGTCGACCTCAGACTGGCATTTTTCGCATTTCCCAGGCATCGTCGCAGTCGCCGACGACCTGGGGAGGATCTCGATGCGGCTGTCACACACCCGAAAGGCGCTCACGATCAGCGCTCTGCTGATCATGACCGGTCTTCTGGGCCAGGCCGCCGCGGCCCAGACGACATCACCTCACACGTCGCCGCAAGCCGTCGCACCGCCCTCAGCGGCCGTGACCACGGCTTCGGCACCGGCCTCGCCGTCACCCGCCATCACCAAGTCGCACGCACCGGCGCCGAAGCCGGACACCGACCGCGTCGAGAAGGCAACGGCCAACAAGCACGTCCGCACCGGCCCCGCCGGCAGCCGCCTCACCACCGGCACCAAGGGCGTGGCGCTGACCTTCGACGACGGGCCCGACCCGCAGTACACGCCGCAGCTGCTGCGCATGCTCGCCAAGGAGAAGGTCAAAGCCACCTTCTGCGTGGTCGGGCGGCAGGCCAAGCGGCATCCCCAGCTGATCCGCGACATCGTCAAAGCCGGACACACCCTCTGCAACCACTCCTGGATTCACGACCTCAAACTCGGCAAGAAACCAGCCGCCAAGATCAAGGCCGACCTGGAGCGCACCAACGCCGCCATCCTCGCCGCCGCACCGAAAGCGAAGATCCGCTTCATGCGCGCTCCGGGCGGCAACTTCACCCCCACGCTGGTCTCCACAGCCCGCCAGATGGGCATGACCTCCATCTACTGGAAGGTCGACCCCCGCGACTGGGACCACGCCAAGAACGAAACCCACGGCCAGCACTGCAACAAGATCATCAGGTTGGTGAAGCGGCACACTCGTCCGGGGGCGATCGTGCTCTCCCACGACTACGCCCAACCGGACACCATCAAGGCCTACCGCACCCTGCTGCCGTGGCTCCACCACCGCTTCCGCCTGGTAGCCCTCTGAGCGCTCGGATTCCGCCCGCCGAGCCGCAGAACGGCCCGGCGCACACCCAATCCCCGCCCGCAACGTCAATGCGTGCGCCTACCCACGCTGACCGCCCTGGCGCGAGAGCGGCCACGCTCCAACCGCGATCTTGAGCGTCTGAGCACGGGGCGCAGGCGCGGCGCAGGCGCGCAGGCGCGGCGCAGGCGCGGGTTAGTGGGAGGGGGGGATTACGCGGAGATGGCCGCGGCGGCCGGTTTGGTGGCCTGGGCCGGGGTCGGCGTCTTCCGGGCGGGGGTGGATCGGGCGGGCGGCCTCGCGGACGGCCTCGGCGAGGGCCACGAGGTCGTCGGTGGTGGGGGGTGGGGGTGCGAAGTCGCCGTCGTGGCGGACGAGTTCCCAGCCTCGGGGGGCGGTGAGGCTGCGGGCGTGCGGCTCGCACAGGTCGTACGTGTGCGGCTCGGCGAACGCGGCGAGGGGGCCGACCACGGCCGTGGAATCGCTGTAGACGTAGGTCAGGGTGGCGACCGCCTGTCGGGGACAGCCGTTCCGGGAGCAGCGCCGTGGTGACCTCACGGCGGCACGTTATCTCTCCGCTCGCGATTCTGGGGAGTGTTGCCCCGCGACACGCCGACCCAGGCCGCATCACGATTCGGCCATGGTCGTTAGACACGCCGCCCCGTTGGGGCGAATTAACGCCGCGGACACACGAGGCGACCCGCCTGACCACGGATGTCGCTCAGGTGGGGATACGCTGACCGCGTGACCACCAGCCCCGAACGCCGCCGGACGGAACCGAAGGCGTCCCGCACCTCCGGCCCGGGCCGTCCCGCCCGGCGCGACCGGCACGGGCGTGGCCTCCGCGGCCGGCTGGTGCCGGCGACGGTGCCGCTGGCCCGCACGAAGGCGGAAATCTTCGACGACCTGGTGCTGGACACCGTCGAGAGCCTGGAGCGGCGCTACGCGAAGGAGCTGGCCGGCGTCGAGTTCGCGGTCGAGGATGTGCCCCCGGAGCTGAACGTCTACGACTCGGATGTGCTCGAGGACGGCGAGGTTCCCCTGGCCAGGCTGCTGCCCGGCCGTCCGGGGCGACACGAGTTGCCGCCGCGGATCGTGCTGTACCGTCGCCCGCTGGAATTCCGGGCGATGGACCGAGAGGACCTCGCCGACCTCGTCCACGATGTGATCATCGAACAGGTAGCCAACCTGCTCGGCGTCGATCCGGACGAACTGGCCTGACCGTCACTCCAAAGAGAGCCCGGAAAGCTCCACAGAGAGCTCAGAAAGCTCCACAGAAAGCTTAGAAAGCTCCACAGAGCCCGGAAAGCTCCGCGGTTCTCCGAAGAGCGAAGAGCGACCAGGAGCCGGGCTCAGGCGACCCGACGCTTCAACTTGCGACGTTCACGTTCGGACAGTCCACCCCAGATTCCGAAACGTTCGTCGTGCCCGAGTGCGTACTCCAGACAGTCGGCCTTCACGTCGCAGCGGCCGCAGATGCGTTTCGCCTCGCGCGTCGAGCCGCCTTTCTCCGGGAAGAATGCTTCGGGATCGGTCTGCGAACACAGTGCTCGCTCCTGCCACTCGGGCGCGTCCCCGAGCAGGTCGACCCCTTCAACCTGCGCTTCCATCGGCGTGCCTCCATTTTTCCGCGTCGGCGTAAGCCGACGCTGACCCCCCACGCACGCGGCGTGTTTCTGTGGGTTCGACGCAAAAGTGATACATCGTCCCCACAACCCCACCAAAATTACACGCGTGTAAGACGTGCGTCGTCAAGCCGAACCTGCTAAATAGGCCCGTTTCCTCGAAGCGTCGAGGACGCTCCACGGTCCCGTTCCAGCCCTATCTCCCGGAGCCACCGGAAGGTAACGCCAGGTCGGCCACCCGAGTCCAATTTAACCCGTTTTGTGACCTAGGGGCAGGGGGTCCCCCGACCCGGGTCCGCCGAATGGATCACGCCGTCACCGGCGTCCGTACACGGTGGTGCGTTCGACAGCGGGGCGACCGGCCGACGCGGCCAATTCCTTGAGCTCCGCAACCGTACGCGCGGAACCGTGCTCCGAACCGGCCATTCGGGAGATCGTCTCCTCCATGAGGGTGCCTCCGAGGTCGTTGCATCCACTGTTGAGCATGACGCGCGTACCCTCGTCGCCGAGTTTCACCCAGGAGCACTGGATGTTGTCGATCCGGCCGTGCAGCAGGACCCGGGCCATCGCGTGGACCACCCGGTTCTCCCGCCACGTCGGACCGGGGCGGGCGATGCCGGCCAGGTAGATCGGGGCGTTGGTGTGCACGAAGGGCAGCGCCACGAACTCGGTCAGCCCACCCGTCGTGTCCTGGATGCCGGCCAGCACCCGGAAGTGGCCGAGCCACTGTCGCGGGTGGTCGACATGCCCGTACATCATTGTCGAACTTGACCTGATGCCCACCTGATGGGCGGTCGTGACGACCTCGACCCACGTCTTGGTCGGCAGTTTGCCCTTGGTGAGCACCCACCGCACGTCGTCGTCGAGGATCTCCGCAGCGGTGCCGGGGATCGTGCCGAGGCCGGCCTCCCTCAGCCCGGTGAGCCAGTCCCGTAGGGACACACCGGCCTTCGACGCGGCCGTGACGATCTCCATCGGCGAGTACGCGTGGACGTGCATCCCCGGCACCCGCTCCTTGACCGCGCGAACCAGGTCCGCGTACGCCGTGACAGGCATCTTGGGGTCGATGCCGCCCTGCATGCACACCTCGGACGCCCCGTCCCGCCACGCCTCCTCGGCCCGGTCGGCGACCTGCTCCACCGACAGCCGGTACGCGTCGGCGTCCTTCTCCCGCTGAGCGAAGGCGCAGAACCGGCAGCCCACATAGCAGACGTTCGAGAAGTTGATATTGCGGTTCACCACGTACGTGATGTCGTCGCCGTTGACCTGCTTGCGAAGGTCGTCGGCGATCCGGGCGAGCTCGTCGAGGGCCGCACCGTCCGCGTTGAACAGGGCCATGGCCTTGTCCTCGTGCTTCTCCAGCAGCAGCGCGGCAGGGTCCTCGGAGGCCAGCTTCAGCGCCGCCACCACGTCCGTCGGCATCGGAGCCGGCGCGCTCTTGATGTGCGCCGCCACCTCGTCCCAGTCGCCGTAGACATCATCGAAATCGGACCGGCGGTCACCGGTCCGGCCGGAGGTGTCGATCGTGGCGAACAGATCCGTACGGCCGGTACCGAACGCGTCGTCCGGCTCCTGCCACGGCAAGCCGACCGGTGAGACGGTCCCGGCCGGCCCGACCGGTGAGACGGTCCGGGCGAGACCGTCCGGACCGGACAGGGCCGTCACGTGCGCGGCCAACCGCGGGTCGAGCCAGCCCTCCTCGGCGCGGCGCACGTACTCCGGGTAGATGGTGAGTCGTTCTCGCAGTTCAAAACCGGACTCGGCCGACCTCGCCGCGAGCTGGTCGATCTGCGGCCACGGCCGCTCCGGGTTGACGTGGTCCGGCGTCACCGGCGACACGCCGCCCCAGTCGTCGATCCCGGCGCGCAGCAGCAGGGAGAACTCGTCGTCGATCAGGTTCGGCGGGGCCTGGATCCGGGCCCGGGGACCCATGATGATCCGGCCCACGGCGACGGTCGCCGCCAGTTCGCGCAGCTCGGCGTCGGGCATCCCGCGCATCGCGGTGTCCGGCTTGGCGCGGAAGTTCTGGATGATGACCTCTTGAACGTGCCCGTACTCGCGGGCGGTGCGGCGGATCGCGAAGAGCGACTCCACCCGCTCGGTGGCGGTCTCACCGATGCCGATCAGGATGCCCGTGGTGAACGGGACGCCCACCCGGCCGGCGTCGTCGAGGACCCGGAGCCGGACCGCGGGTTCCTTGTCCGGCGAGCCGTAGTGCGGGCCGCCCGGCTCGGACCAGAGCCGGGTGGCGGTGGTCTCCAGCATCATGCCCATGCTCGGTGCGACAGGCTTCAGCCGCTGCAGCTCGTTCCAGCTCATCACGCCGGGGTTGAGATGCGGCAACAGGCCGGTCTCCTCGAGCACGGCGATCGCACACGCCCGGACGTAGTCCAGGGTCGAGTCGTAACCACGCTCGTCCAGCCACTGCCGGGCCGCCGGCCAGCGCTCCTCCGGCCGGTCGCCGAGCGTGAACAGCGCCTCCTTGCAGCCCTGCGCCGCACCCTGGCGGGCGATCTCCAGGACCTCGTCGCGCTCCAGGAACGCGGCCGGCAGCCGGTGCGGGACGGTGGCGAAGGTGCAGTAGTGACACCGGTCCTGACAGAGCCGGGTCAGGGGAATGAAAACCTTGCGGGAGTACGTGACGACGCCCGGCCGCCCAGCCTCACGCAGGCCCGCGTCTCGCACGCCGCCGGCGATGGCCAGCAGTTCGTCGAATTGGTCGCCGGTCGCCGCGAGCAACGCGGTCGCCTCGTCGACGTCGATCGCTTTCCCGTCGGCGGCGCGGCGCAGTGCGCGGCGGATGCTCGCCTCGGTCGGTACCGGTTCCACGTTGACCTCTACCACGCAAGCAGCCTAGGCCGGAATCGTTTCCGGTGCCGCTGTGCCCGGCGGGCCCGCGCAGTGTCGTGAAACACGTGCCGGGCCCGGACGCGATCGGCCCGGGCAATGCCGTGAGGCATGCGCCCGGGCCGGTCAAGCTCAGTGCCGCGGCGGGTCCTGGTCGGCCGGACCGAATCCCGGGCGGTCGTCGGGGATCTTCTCGGTACGGTCCTCGGCCTTCGGCACGACCTGGGTCGGCTCGGAGAACGGCACACCCGACACCTGGGCGCCCGGCGCCGGTGCCCCGGAGACGGGCGGCGTCGGAACCGGCGGCTGGTTCCAGGCAGGCTGCCCACCAGGCTGCGGCTGCCCGTAAGGCGGCTGAGCACCGGGAGGCTGAGCACCAGGATGCTGGGCACCGGGAGGCTGGGCACCAGGATGCTGAGCTCCGGGAACAGGCTGAGCACCGGGAGCCGGGTAACCCGGCTGCTGCGGATATCCGGGCTGCTGGGGGTATCCGGGCTGCGGCGCACCGAACGGCGGCTGCTGCTGGGCGAAGGGCGGCTGGCCGGGCGGCGGGGCGGGCTGACCGTACGGCTGCCCGTAGGGAGCCTGCCCGAACGGCGGCTGACCGTGCTGCGGGTGACCGTGCTGCGGGTGACCGTACTGCGGCTGGCCGTAGACGCCCGGCTGCTGCGGCGGCCGGGGCACAGTGAACACGCCACGCCAGATCTGCACGACCGCATACGCCGCCAGCCCGAACACGGCAAGCCAGGAAACCCGCACCAGAAGCTCGGTGAAGGCCGCTCCCGGGTCGTCCGAGGCGATCCCGCTGATCCCGAACAGCACGCCGAAGATCAGCCCGAAGAACGCGACCACGCCGTACTCGACGAGCGCGGCCAGCACGATCACCTTCGATTTCGGGTGGAGCGGCTTCACGCCCAGGGCCAGCAGCACCGCGGCCAGCGGGAAGAAGATCGTCACCAGGTTCACGAAGCTGCCGAAGCTGTACCGGGTGCGCCCGACGAAGTCGGTACCGAACAGGTCGATGACGGCGACGAAGAGCAGGACGGCGGGCACGGCGGCCAGCACGTACACGGCGAGGTCGCGCAGCGGCCGGAGAAACTGCCCTATCGGTTTCTCGCCGGGCGGCGAGGGCTGCGGTCCAGTGGTCACGATTACTCCCGGTGCGATGAACGACGATGTCAGGGCGATTCACAGTGCGGTGCGCGAGGTGCGGGGATCGAGGGGCACAGCGTAAACCGATACCCGCAACCCGTAGCCGCGACGCGGGTGCGCGAGGATGAGGGAATGCGGATCGTGGTCCTCACCGGGGGCATCGGCGGTGCCCGGTTCCTCCTCGGCGTGCGTGCGCACGCCCGCGCCATCGGCGCCGAAGTAACGGCTGTCGTCAACGTCGGCGACGACGTACGCATGCACGGCCTGCAAATCTGTCCCGACCTGGACAGCGTCATGTACACGCTGGGCGGCGCCGCCGACCCGGAGCGTGGCTGGGGCCGCGTCGGCGAGTCGTGGGTGATCAAGGAGGAGCTCGCGAAGTACGGCGTGGAGCCCTCCTGGTTCGGACTGGGTGACAAGGACACGGCCACCCATCTCGTACGCACCACGATGCTGAACGCCGGCTACCCGCTCTCCGCGGTCACCGCCGCGCTGTGCGAGCGCTGGCAGCCCGGCATCACGATGCTGCCCGCCACCGACGACCGGCTGGAGACCCACGTCGTCGCCGACGTCGAGGGCGAGCGCAAGGCGATCCACTTCCAGGAGTGGTGGGTGCGGTACCGCGGCGAGGTGCCGACGCACAACTTCGTCTTCGTGGGCGCGGAGACCGCCAAGCCGGGTGCGGGTGTCCTGGACGCGATCGCGGGCGCCGACGTGGTACTTGTCGCCCCCAGCAACCCGGTGGTCAGCATCGCGCCGATTCTCGCCGTACCCCAGCTCAGGAAGGCCGTGGCGGACGGCCCGGCGCCGGTCGTCGGTGTGTCGCCCATCATCGGTGGCGCGCCGGTGCGCGGCATGGCCGACAAGTGCCTGGCCACGCTGGAGGTCGAGGTGAGCGCGGCGGGTGTCGGCCGGATGTACGGCCCGCGCGCCGACGGCGGCCTGCTGGACGCCTGGCTGGTCGACGAGTCCGACGCCGGCGCCGAGGTGCCCGGCGTGGCCACCCGCGCCGTGCCGCTCTGGATGCGCGACGAACAGGCCACCGCCCAGATGGTCGCCGACGCGCTGAAAATCGGCGGAATCGGATGAGCGAGACTCTGAAGATCGGCGGAATCGGATGAGCGACGGCCTGGAGATTCTGCCGGTCCGCGGCATCGGCGACGTCACCGCCGGCGACGACCTAGCGGAAATGATCATGACTGCCGCGCCGTGGCTGGCCGACGGCGACGTCCTCGTGGTGACCAGCAAGATCGTCTCGAAGGCCGAGGGGCGCCTGGTCGAGGTGCCGGCCGACGGCCCGGAGCGCGAGGAGGCCCGGCAGCGGGTGCTGGCCGGCGAGACCGCCCGGGTCGTGGCCAGGCGCGGCGCCACCACGATCGTCCAGACGCACCACGGTTTTGTGATGGCCGCCGCCGGGATCGACGCCTCGAACGTCGACAAGACCCACCTCGTGCTGCTTCCGGCCGACCCGGACGGCTCGGCCCGCGCCCTGCGCGACGACTTCCTGCGGCGCGGGCTGGACGTGGCGGTCATCATCTCGGACACGATGGGCCGCGCGTGGCGCAACGGGCTCACCGACGTCGCGCTGGGCGCCGCGGGCATCGAGGCGCTCCGCGATCACCGCGGCGAGATCGATCCCTACGGCAACGAGCTGAGCCTCACCCAGATGGCCGTGATCGACGAGCTTTCGGCCGCGGCCGAGCTGGTCAAGGGCAAGCGCGACCGCGTTCCGGTCGCGGTGGTGCGCGGTTACCCCCACGGCCCGGGTGGTGGCGCGGGCGCCGCGGTGCTGGTCCGGGAGGCTGCCGGCGACATGTTCAGTTTGGGTACGGCCGAAGCACACACCCGGGGCCTGATAGCGGCGGCACGCCTCCCCGCGACCCCATCCGCCCCCACGCCCGCCCCGGACCAAACCGTCGCCCCGGCCGCGGTGAACCGCGCCCTCAGCACCCTCGACGGCCTGCTCACCGCCCTCCTGGAGATGCGCACCGACGGCATCCGCCT
Organism: Actinoplanes sp. GCM10030250; assembly: GCF_042666575.1. Lineage (NCBI taxonomy): Bacteria > Bacillati > Actinomycetota > Actinomycetes > Micromonosporales > Micromonosporaceae > Actinoplanes > Actinoplanes sp. GCM10030250. The sequence continues at coordinate 88,078 of NZ_JBHTDO010000017.1, forward strand.
GACCCCCGCTCAGGACGGCGCCGCCGCACTGCTCCGCACCGGCACCGACGCCCACCGCCTGCGGGCCGCCCTCGCCGCCGAGGGCATCACCACCACCGCCGTCATCGACGACGAGGGCGTCACCCTGACCTTCGGAGCGCCCGCATGACCCTGTACGACGACGCCGTCCGCGTGCTCACCACCTGGACCGCCACCTCCGGCGAGGCCGACCTGGCCCGCAAGCGCACCCTCGACCTGCTCGCCGACGGCCCGGCCGCGATGACCCGGGCGCACCGGGCCGGTCACGTCACCGCGAGCGCCCTGGTCGTCGACGTGGCCGGGCGTGTCCTGCTCTGCCTGCACGGCCGGCTCGGCCTCTGGATGCAGCTCGGCGGGCACTGCGAAGCCGGCGACAGCACCCTCGCCGCCGCCGCGCTGCGCGAGGCCACCGAGGAGTCCGGGATCGCGGGCCTGACCGTCGACGAGGACCCGATCGACGTGGACGTCCACGAGGTCCGCTGCGGGGCGGCGGACGGGGCTCCCGCGGAACCGTCGGTGCATTTCGACGTCCGGTTCCTGGTCCGCAGCCCGGCCGGCGCCACCGAGCAGATCAGCGACGAGTCCGCCGACCTGGGCTGGTTCACCGCGGACGCCCTGCCCAGCCCTCTCGCCTCCGGCACCGTCCGCCAGATCGCACCAGCCCTGGACCGCCTGAACCGAAAGCGCTAGCCGGGGTCCGCCCGCGGATCACGCGGGACAGCACCTGGATGTGACCTGGCTAGATGTAACCGTGGTGGCCGAGCTCCTTCAGCTCGTCGACCAGCTGCTTGACCTCCTGCGCCCGCTCGCGGGGGCAGACCAGGACCGCGTCCGGGGTGTCCACGATGATCAGATCGCGGACGCCCATGGCCGCCACCAGCCGGCCCGAGCTGGGCAGCACGACCAGGCCCTCCGAGTCGCGCAGCAGCACGGTCGGCCGCTCCACGTCGCCGCTGCGGCCCACGATCACGTTGCCGGACGGGTCCGCGGTGAGCACCTCGCCGAGGGTGTGGAAGTCGCCGACGTCGTTCCAGCCGAAGTCGCCGGGGATGGTGCCGACCCGGCCGACCGCCGCCGCGCCCTCCATCACCGCGTAGTCCACCGAGATCCGCGGCAGCGTCGGCCAAACCTCGCCGAGCACCTCCTCGCGGCCCGCGGTGTCCCACGCCTGCGCGATCCGGCTGACGCCCGCCGCGAGTTGGGGCTGCTGGCGGGCCAGCTCGGCGAGGAACGTGTCGGCACGCCAGACGAACATGCCGGCGTTCCACAGGTAGTTGCCGGACTTCACGTAGCTCTCGGCCACGTCGTACGACGGCTTCTCCTTGAACTCCTCGACCTTCAGCAGGGAGCCCTCGCCGGCCTCGCCGCACTGGAGATAGCCGTAGCCGGTCTCCGGGCGGGTCGGAGTGATACCCAGCGTCATCAACAGGCCCTGCTTGGCGCCGGCGATCGCTTTCCGGATCACCTCGGCGAAGCTCGCCTTGTCGGCGATCAGGTGGTCCGAGGCGAACGAGCCCATGACCGCGTCGGGATCGCGCCGGGCGATGACCGCGGCCGCCAGGGCGATCGCCGCGCACGAGTCGCGCGGTGACGGCTCGACCAGGACGTTTTCCTCGGGCACCGCGCTGAGCTGCCGGGACACGGCTGCGGCGTGCGCCACGCCGGTCACCACAAAGGTCCGTTCGGGGGAGGTCAGCGTGTCCAGCCGGTCCACCGTGGCCTGCAACAAGGACGCCTCGGTGCCGGTCAGCGGGTGGAGGAACTTGGGATGACCGGCGCGGGACAGTGGCCAGAGACGGGTTCCGGTGCCCCCGGCCAGAACCACCCCGTACAGCACGGCCTGTTCGTCGCTCATGTGCGGAGAGTTTAGTTGAAGATCAAGCCGCGACCCGAGTCCAAGTCGTTACGTGTACCTCCGCGCTGGAGTTCCAGGTGAACTCCTTGGCCCTGTCGAAACCGGCCTTCGCGAGGGTCCCGCGGCGCTCGGCGTCGTGCAGGAGGTCGGCCAGGTCCTCGGCGATCCGCTCGGGCGCCTCGGTGGTGTAGGCCACCGCGTCGCCACCGACCTCCGGCAGCGATAGGCGGGGCGTGGTGAGCACCGGCGTGCCGCAGGCCATCGCCTCCAGGATCGGCAGGCCGAAACCCTCACCGAACGACGGGTAGCAGGCGACAAGCGACCCGCCGAGGAAGCCGGGCAGGTCCGCATACCTCAAATAGCCCGGCCGCAGCAGCCGCAGGTGCGGCGGCACCTCGGCGACGGCCCGGTCGATGTCGTCGTCGTGCCCCTGACCGCCGGCCAGGACCAGAGCCGGCGGGTTCGGCCAGTCGGCGACCGCGCGGGCCCAGCCCCGGATCAGGTTGGGCACGTTCTTGCGGGGCTCCTTGGCGCCGAGGAACGCGACGTAGCCGGAGTCGCCGAGGCCGAGCCGGGCGCGCACCCGGGCCTTCTCCTCGTCGCTGGGCATGTGGAACGCCGACTGGTCCACACCGTGGTAGGCCACGTCGATGCGGGTCGGGTCGGCATCGAGCAGGCGGATCAGCTCGTCCCGGGTCGCCTTGCTGGGCACGATCACCCGGGCGGCCCGGCGCAGCGAGGTCTTGATCGCGCTGCGGAAGAACGTCCGCTTGGTGTTGTCGTAATGCTCCGGCTCGGTGAAGAACGTCGCGTCGTGCACCGTGACGGTAACCGGGCATCCGGCTCGCAGCGGGCAGGTGTAGAAGGGCGAGTGCAGGACTTCGGCACCGACCTGCTGGGCGAGCAGCGGCAAACCGGTCTGCTCCCAGGCGAGGCGAGCGGGGCGGTGCACGATCGCTGCCGGGCCGGGAAGGACCTCGGCCTCGGGGAGCATGCGGCGGTAACGCTCCGCATCCGAACGCTGCGCCACAACGGCCAGGTCGACGCGGTCGGGACCCAGCTGTCCCAGGGCTCCGAGCAGGCCGTCGACATATCTGCCGACACCGCCTCTGTCGGCGGGGACACTAGTGGCGTCGACCAGCACTCGCGGGGGGCGACCGGGGGTCACGAGGCATCTCCTTGGCGTCTCTGACGTACCGATGCTGCGGCGGAACTTTCCGACGTTGCGGGTCGCCAACGTCACCGTCGAGGGTACGCCTGGAACGCGGCAGGAGAGGGTCCGCGACACCGGCACGCCGATGGCGCTCCTGCCCGATTACATACAGTGACCCATCTATCGTGAGGACGGTGAACAACACGATCCCGCAGGCGTTCGCGGAAGCGGTCCGCCGCGACCCGGCCGCACCGCTGCTCACCTGGTACGACGACGCGACCGGCGACCGCACCGAACTCTCCGGCGTGACATTGGAGAACTGGGTCTCGAAAACGGCGAACCTGCTGATCGACGGCGTGGGCCTGGGCCACGGCGACACAGTGGCCCTGCTGCTCCCGCCGCACTGGCAGACCGCGGCCCTGCTCCTCGGCGTGTCGGTCGCCGGAGTCGCGGCCGACCTCGGTGACGACGCCGCCCACCCGGTCGAAGCCCTCTTCACCACCCCGGACCGGGTCGACGCCGCCGCCGGCTGGCCCACCGGCGACCGGTACGCGACCGGCCTACTTCCCCTGGCCATGCCGCTGCGCACCCTCCCCGAGGGCTACTCCGACTACGTGACAGAGGTTCGCAACCACGGCGACCACTACCGGGGCGCCCCTGTCGCACCCGCCGACCTGGCTCTCGCCGGCCCCTACGAGCTCTGCCACTCCGAGGCCATCGAAGCGGCCGTCGCCCGCGCCGCCGAGCTGGGCATCGGCGCCGGCGACCGGGTGCTGATCGACACCGCCGCACACCCGGACCTGACCGACTGGCTGCTCGCGCCGCTGGTGGCGGGCGCGTCCGTGGTGCTCTGCGCCAACCTGGACCGGAGCAAGCTGGAGGCCCGCTCCACCACCGAGAAGGTCTCAGTGACGCTGGTCTGACCGGGGGTCGGCACGGGAGACGGCCAGCTCGGCGAAGGCGGTCAGGGATTCCGGGTTCGCCAGGGCGCCCTTGGCCGCCGCCGACTCCACAGGCGTACCGGTGAGGATCCGCTTCACCGGTACCTCGAGTTTCTTGCCGGACAGCGTGCGCGGCACTGCCCGTACCCGATAGGTCGCATCGGGCACGTGCCGCGGCGAAAGCGCCGCACGCAGCTCTCGCGCGATCCGGCCGCGAAGGGTCTGGTCGAGCTCGGTCCCGTCGGTGAGCACGACGAAGAGCAGCAGCTCACCGTTGGGATCGCCGGGCTTGTCGAGGTGGATGACGAGCGAGTCGGCCACCTCGGGCAGGCCCTCGACGACCGAGTAGAACTCGGCGGTGCCGAGGCGCACACCGCCCCGGTTGAGGGTCGCGTCGGAACGCCCGGTGATCACGCAGGTGCCGTCCGCACCGATGGTGATCCAGTCGCCGTGCCGCCAGACGCCCGGGAAGACGTCGAAATAGGCCTCCCGGTAGCGGCTGCCGTCCGTGTCGTTCCAGAAGCCGACGGGCATGCTCGGCATCGGCGCGGTGATCACCAGCTCGCCCAGCTCCCCGATGACCGGCTTGCCCTCGCCGTCGAAGGCCTCGACCCGGGCACCGAGGATCCGGCAGGCGATCACCCCGGCGCGGACCGGGAGCAGCGGTGCTCCGCCCACGAAACCGGTGCACACATCGGTCCCGCCGGAGAGCGAGAGCAGTTGGAGGTCCGTGCCGACCGCCTCGTAGACCCAGGCGAAGCCCTCCGGCGGCAGCGGCGCGCCGGTCGAGCCGACACCCTTGAGCCGCTTGCGCGGGGTGAGGCCGGCCTTGCGGCAGGCCATCAGGAACGGCGCCGAGGTGCCGAAGTAGGTGATCCCGGCGGTGTCGACCAGGTCCCAGAGGGCGGACAGGCTCGGCCACGCCGGATTACCGTCGAACATCACTATCGACGCGCCGACGGCCGGGCCGCTGGCCAGGTAGTTCCACATCATCCAGCCGGTGGTGGTGAACCAGAAGAACCGGTCCGACGGGCCGAGGTCGTGGTGCAGCGCCAGGACCTTGAGGTGCTCCAACAGGATGCCGCCGTGACCGTGAACGATCGGCTTGGGAAGGCCCGTCGTGCCGGAGCTGTAGAGCACGTAGAGCGGGTGATCGAACGGCACCGGTTCGAACGTCAGCGGGTCGTCGCCACCGAGCTCGTCCCAGTCGCCGCCGCCGTTGAGGTAACCGATGGTGATGACGTGCTTGATGGACGGGATCGCCGCCTCGATCGCGGAAATCTCGGCACGACGGTCGATCGGCTTGTCGCCGTACCGATAGCCGTCGGTCGCCACCAGCACTTTCGGTTCGATCTGGATCCATCGGTCGATGACGCTGCGTGCACCGAACTCGGGCGCGCACGACGAGAAGATCGCGCCGAGGCTCGCGGCCGCGAGCATCAACACGTAGGTCTCGGGGATGTTCGGCGCATAGGCCGCAACCCGGTCACCCTTGCCGACACCACGGGCCTTCAGCCCGGCACGGACCCGGCGGACCTCGTCGCGCAGCCGCCGGGCGGTCATTCGGATCGGCTCACGGCTTTGGGAGTACGCAAAAACGACTGTTTCGTCATCGCCGCGCCCCGGCATCCGCAGCACGTTCTCCGTGTAGTTCAGCGTGGCGCCGGGGAACCACGTCGCCCCCGGCATGCCGTCGTCACCGAGCACGGCAATCGGCTGCTCGTGCGCCACCACCCCGAAGTGGTCCCAGATCGACTGCCAGAAACCGGTCAGATCGGTGACCGACCACTCCCAGAGCGCCGCGTAGTCCGGGAAGGAGAGCCCGCGCTCCCGCTCGAGCCAGGCCAGATAGTGGCCGATCCGGGTGTTCGCCCTGGCGTCCGCCGCCGGCTCCCACAGCACTGTGCCGGCCGTCACCTCGCCTATCGTCATCACCACACCCTAACGGCGGTTCAGACGACGTCCGGGTGATGTTCGGCACGGGCTTTCTGGATGGCTCGCCGGCGTGCCAGGCGGTGATCCCGGCGGATCAGCGCCTCGGTGAACCGCCGCTGATCGGCGGTGTCCTCGGGCAGGACCGGCGGCACCCGGCGCGGGTTCCCGGCCACGTCCACAGCCACGAACACCAGGTAGGCGGTGGCCACCGGGATCGGTGTCGCGCCGACCGCGTCCCAGCGTTCCGCGGCCAGCTTCACGCCGACCTCCATCGAGCTGGTGCCGGTCCAGTTGACCTGCGCGTACGCGTGGACCAGGTCACCGACCCGGACCGGCTCGAGAAAGACGATCTCGTCGATCGCCGCGGTGACAGCAGTGCCGCCGCTGTGCCGGGCGGCCGCGGCACCGGCCACGTCGTCGACGAACTTCATCAGGACGCCGCCGTGCACGGTGCCGTAGAGGTTCACGTCCACCGCGGTCATGATCCGGCTGAGGGTGACCCGGGACAGCGAGATCGGGCGCCCGGCTTGCTGATCTTCCATGGCCGGTACGTTACGACGCCCGCGTTGTCGTCGCTCTTGCTCTTGCGCGGTAGCGTGCCCGATCATGCGTCACGTCAGGTCGATCTTCTATGCGCTCGTACTGGCCCCGGCAATCTGGGTGCTGGCCGGAGTGGGTTTCACCCATGATCTCTCCAGCCGTGGCCGGGAGCTCTTCGCCGCCGAGTCGGTCTCCGGCCTGCTGCTCCTGATCTTCTCCGGCATCCTCTTCGCGATCCTCACGTTCGCACCGGTCTCCCCCGCCGGCCCGGTCCTCGCCGGTGCGGCGTTCCTGGGCATCACCGTGTGGGCGTGGAACTCACCCGCGGCGTACGCCGCGCTCTGGGCGCCGGAGGTGGCGAAGGAGGGCTTCGACCTGAGCCGGCCCGGCTACGGTCTCGCCGGGCTGCTCGCGATTCCGCTGCTGGGCACCGCGCTGAGCGCCCGCCGCTGGGCCCGCTACGAGCCGCCGGTCCTGCCGATCATCGGTGAGATCGGCCGCTTCCGTGGCTCGGCGAAGGTGGCGGGCATCCCGGCCTCGATCGCCGAGACGACCGTGTTCCGCGCCGGCACCGGCCACCCGGCGGCTGACCTCACTGTCCCGCTCGGCACCCCGGCCGCCGCCGACCGCACCGTCGCCATGCCCGCCATGCCGGCCGCATCCGCCGACCGCACCGTGGCCATGCCGATCGCGGCAGCGGACCGTACCGTTGCCCTTCCGGTCGCGGTCGCGGATCAGACCGTGGCCATTCCGGTCGCGGCCACGAAGGCGGAGGCGGCTGAGGCGAAGGCTGAGGCCGAACCCACGACCATGCTGGTCACGCCGGCGGAGGCAACCGAGGTCACGGTCGTCGAACCGAAGCCGGTCGAGACCGATGCCGAGCCGACCACCATGCTCGCCATCCCGCCCGCGAAGCCGGCGAAGCCCGCCGACGACGAGGACAAGACCCAGGTCGTCGTGCCGTGACACAAAGCTGCCGGAGGAGAGCTTGTGGCCCGCCTCCGGCAGCCGGTTGACTGACCAGCCCCTACCTTGTCAGCCGGAGGTAGTCCAGATTGAACCCTCCGGCTTCACAGTAAACGGTGAGTAGTTGATCGCCGGATGACAATTCCACCGGAACCCGTACGGGTTGGTAGGCACCCCAGCCTCCGGTGTCCGGCACGGTGACCGTGGCGAGCACCTGCCCGGCGGCGTCCCGGATCGAGATCGCGTCCGGCACCGCGGCGCCCCCACCGGTGGCCACGCCGAGTTCGAGCTGGTAGGTGCCGGTCTCGGCGAGATCGATCCGGTACCTGAGCCAGTTGCCGGGTGCGGTCCAGCCGACGTTACGTCCACCGCTGGCGGCGGCGTTGCTCTCGATGAAGTTGGCGCCGCCCTCGGTCCAGCCGTGCTGTTCGGCATAACCTTCGGCCTCGACCGTCGCATCAGCCGGCGCACCGTGGGGGCGGACTGCGAGGTGCACAGTGGTTTCGTCGTACCCCTGCCCGTCGGTGACCGCGACCGTGAGGTCACTCTCGCCCGCAACCGTCGGCGTCAGGGTGACGGTGCCGCTGGCCGCGTCCAGGCGAACCCCGGCGGGGAGATCGGTGGCGTAGTAGGAGAGACGGTCGCCGTCACGGTCGGTCGCGCGCAGCGGAATGGTCACTGTCGAGTACTGGTCGGCGACGACGCCGGGCACGCCGGCCAGGACCGGTGCGTGGTTGTGCCGCGACGGGCGCGTCCGGTCGGTCCAGCGATAGGTTGCGTACGCCTGTGCCGGCACCGTCGTCACGAAGGACCGCTCCCCCGCCACCACCTCGACCGAGGTGTTCGCAGCACCGGCGTTACGCAGCACCGCCACGTAGTCGTTCCCGTCCCGGAACACCACGTTGCTGATCCCGTCACCGGTGCTGCTCGACTGCACCCGGACATGGCCCGGCCTCAGGTACCGCGCGAACTGCCCCAGTTGGTAGAGCTCGTCGCGCACCGTGAAGGCCTTCGTGGTGGTGTCGACCTTGACCAGGCGGTTCGGCCACTTGCTGGTACGCCCGACCTCCTCCCAGTCCACGTTGTTGTCCCGCTTGTCCGTCCAGTGCAGGGTCCCGCCGTCCTGATCGGTGGTCTGCGCCCAGAGGATGTACGAGCTCGCGTCCAGCCGGAAGTCGGCGAGCACCGTCGCTGCCGACAGGTCGCTGGTCTCGGTCAGGTGCACCGGCTTGCCGGTCTCCTCGTACGCGTCCCGCATCACCGCCGGATCACCCCAGTACGGGTGGAACGCGATGCCGTCCGCCGCCCTCTTCGTCGCCGGGTCCTCGAAGATCCGGTGATAGTTCTTGGTGGCGGTGCTGTTCGGGTCGCGCCAGTCCCAGAAGTTGAAGTCGTGGACGTAGAGCTCGGTGCGCAGCCCCGCCTTCCGGAACTCCCGCTTGACCGCAACGGTCAGCTTCTTCTGCTGTTCGACAGTGATGTCCATGGCCGGGTAGACCACGTCCATCCCGGGCTCGTTGAGCAGCGTGATCGCATCGACCTTGATGCCGTGCCTCGCGTACGCCTGCAGGTACTTGACGTAGTACCGCGCGAACACGTCGATGCAGTCGTCGCGCAGCCTGCCCACCTGGTAGTGCTCGGTGGTGCTGCCCGGCTTGAGGGCCACCTCGCCGGTGAACCTGTTGTTCGTCTTCATCCAGGCCGGCGCGCTCCACGCCGAGGCGAGGAAGGTGGCCTTCGGGTTGTACTTCTGGATCAGCTTGACGGTCTCGACCATGTGCAGGTCGATGTCGCGCTGGATGGAGAAGTACCTGAGGTTCCAATCCTCGGTGACACCCTCGGGAAGCTCGTCGTAGGACCAGAACGGCAGATGCTCGATCAGGTCCGGGCTGCCGATGGTGAGCCGGAACCGGTCCAGGCCCGCGCCGGAACGCGGATCGACGAGCAGCCGGATCGCGCGCTCCCGCTCGGCCGGGGTGAGCTTCCACAGGTTGGAGACGCTCGTCTCGTCGATGGAGAACCCGATCCCGGTGTAGTCCTGCCTTGTCCGGCTCGGGTCGATGACAACCGTGGCTTCGCTCTGCTTGTCCTTCCTGGTCAGCTTCGTTGCCGGCAGGTCCTGCCATTTCGCGGCACCGGCCGAGTAGGTCCCGGTGACCACCGGCTCGCGACCGTGCGTGGGGATCCCGGTCAGTGCGGTGGTGGCGACCGTGGCCGCCACCAGCGACTTGAGAAGCATCAGTTCAGCACCCACTTCTGGTTGGCGCCGGTGCCGCAGGTCCAGATCTGCAGCCTGGTGGCGTCGGCCGAGTTGTTGCCGGTCACGTCGAGGCACTTGTTCGCGTACTGGTTGACCAGCCGCTGCGTCGCGGTGTCGTAGGTCCACTTCTGCGAGGTGCCGGTGTGGCAGTCCCAGAGGTGGGTGACCGTGCCGTCGGCGCTGCTCGGCCCGCTGGTGTCGAGGCACTTGCCGAGTGAGCGCAGGGTGCCGTCACTCGCCCTCGTCCACTGCTGCGCGGTGCTGCCGTTGCACGTGTAGAGCTGGATCGCGGTGCCGTTCCCGGTCGCGGCGTTCGCCACGTCCACGCACTTGCCGGCCAGGCCGGTGATCGTGCCGCCGGGCTGCGGATTGCCCGTACCGCTGCCGGACCAGGTGAAGGTGGCGGTGGTGCGGGCCGGCAGGTTGTACACGAAGGACTGTCCGGACCAGTTGACGCGTACCGACTGGGCGGAGGTGCCGCCGTTGTGCGCGATCAGGGCCTTGGAGCCGTCCGGGTTGCGCCAGGCGACGTTCTGCACCGCCGTGTTGTTCGAGTCGATCCGTACCGCGCCCGGCTTCACGAACTTGGTGAGGTGGCCGGTCGTGTAGTACTCGACGGTGTAGTCGACCTGGCCGGCCCTGCTGCCGCCCTCCTGCACGGTGATCAGGCCGGTGCAGGTGCCGCAGCCGCCGTTGTGCGGTCCCATGTTCTGGTTCAGCGCCAGGCTCCACTTGACCAGGCTGCTGCTCCAGTTCCGGGTGTAGTTGACGATGTCGGCCATGTCCTCGTTGTGCTGGTTGGTGATCCAGGTGCCACCCGAGTGCTCGGTGCTGAACTGCTTCACCGAGGGGTACGCGTTGTGGACCTGGGTGCCGACCGCCGGGTCACCGGCGTACCCGTGCCAGGCGATGCCACCGAAGAGCGGGTCGTTGCGGACGCCGGCGTCGCCGAGGATGGCCGCGCCGAAGTTCGCGTAGTCGCCGTAGTTCCAGTCGTGGATCAGCACCTTCGTGGTGATGCCGGCCGCCCGGAACGCCGGGTAGACGAAGTTCTTGGTGAACTCGACGAGCCCGGACGGGTTCCAGCTCATACCCGGGTAGTTCATCGCCGTCGGGTTCGCGGCCTGGCAGCAGTTCGGCTCGTTCTGCACCGAGATGTAGTTCACCGGCACACCAGCGGCCTGGTAGCTCTGGATGTACTTGACCAGGTACTGGGCGTACGTCGGGTAGTGCTCGAACTTGAGCCAGCCCATCTGGTCCATCCGGCCGTTGTCCTTCATCCAGCCGGGCGCGCTCCACGGCACGCCCTTCACCCGCAGCGCCGGGTTGAGCTGCCGGGCCTGCTGGGTGAGCACGCGGACGTTCGTGTCGTACCCGTTGGTGTTGAAGTCGTTGAGGTCGCAGCACGTGTCGTCGAGCGATACGTTGCCGGGCCGGGAGAGGTCGGACGCGCCGATCGGGTTGCGGACGAACGACAGGCCGATGCCCTGGGCCGGGCTGAACAGCTTGGCCATCACGCTGTCCCGGGTGGCGGCGCTGATCGGGCCGCCGCGCAGCAGGTACGCGGTGGTGTCCGTGATCGACGCGCCACCGCCCTCGAAGGTCTGGTAGGTGACGCCCTCGTTGACGTTGATGGTCTGGTTGGCCGTGCCACCGGCCGGGCCGAACGCTACGTTCGCCTGCTGCTGCAGGCCGCGGGTGACAGTGCGGCCGCCACTGTCCGAAGTGGTGGTGAGGTGAACGGTGACGGTTTCTCCGGCGGCGGTCGCGGGCGGGGCGACCGCGATGGCACCGGCGGACACTCCCAAGGCTGCGGCCAGCAGCATCCTGCGGAGGGACATGAGGACCTCCCTGTTGCTTCGTCTTGGCCCGGGCACTTTCGGCTCGGCGGCAAGGGGACGACGTAACAGGAAGGAAACCTTTACCAATTAAGGCCAGTCAATGAAATGCGGTTCCGGATTGCTCTGTTCCGGTTCCGGAACCGTGAAACACGTCAGGGGGTTGATGACAAGCGCGCCGGGGCGGTCGAACCGCGGATCACGAGTTCGGTGGCGAGTTCCACGTGCAGCGCGTCGAGCCGGTGCGCGCTGAGCATCCGCAGCAGCAGGTTGACCGCCATCCTCCCCATCTCGCCGAGCGGCTGCCGGACAGTGGTCAGCATCGGATGGCACGCCTCGGCGATCTCGATGTCGTCGAAACCGGTCACCGACAGGTCCTCGGGCACCCGCAGGCCGCGTTCGGCCGCCGCCCGCAACGCACCGACCGCCATCTTGTCGTTGAACGCGACGAGCGCCGTCGGCCGCTCCGGCAGGTCGAGCAGCTCGGCCGCGGCCCGGTGCCCGAGCTCGGTGGTGGGCTCGGCGACGAACCGGGTCAGCTCCGGCGCCGGCAGCACACCGGCGTCGGCCAGCGGGGAGAGGTAGCCGGCGAAGCGGTTGTCGCTGGCCATCCAGTCGCGCGGCCCGCCGATGATGCCGATCCGCCGGTGACCCAGCTCGACCAGGTGTGTGGTGAGCAGGCGGGCACCGGAGAAGTGCGCGGCGGACACGGCGGCGATGTTGCGCGGCGGTGGCGTACGCGGGTCGACCACCACGAACGGAAAGCCCCGATCGCGCAGCCGGACCAGCTCGGCGCCGGGTTCGGGCGGCAGGATCAGCACCGCGCCCGCCACGTCGCGCCGCCCGGTCAGGCCGGCCAGCACCCGGTCGCGCTGGGCGGCCACCCCGGCGTTGAGGATCACCTCCAGCCCGTGCGGCTCGAGGGCCTCGGCGACCGCGGAGACGATCAGTCCGAAGTAGTCGGTCAGCACGTACGGGCAGCGCAGGTAGACGCCGGTGGCGCGCTCGGCCCGGCCGCCCCGGCGCTGCGGCGCCTGCCGGCCGAGGTTGCCCATCGCGCTGAGCACCCGGTCCCGGGTGTGCGGTGCGACGTTGGACCGCCCGTTCAGCACGCGGGAGACCGTGGCGATCGACAGGCCGGTCTGCGCGGCCACGTCACGGACGGTGGCACGCGGCGGCGTTGTTTCATCCCCGTGTTTCATCGCCGCGAGCATAGACGCTGATACCTGAGTACTAGGGGTCATCTGGCTCCGTGGATTGACGAACACGACGATTCCCCGGACCTACCTTTCCCGTCGCAACGCATCACATCGACGGGGAGGACCAGTCATGAATCGGATCTGGATCGTCACGGCACTGCTGCTCGCGGGCCCCGCGGTGTGGCTGTTCGGCCCCACCGCGGCGGTCGCACCGGCCCTGCCACGGCAGGCGGAGTGGCTCGCCGATCCGCGCAACCTGCCCGACCCGGGCACCGCCACCGCGGCCCAGGTGTCCGGCTGGTTCGCGGGCCTGCCGCCGGCCGAGGCCGACGATCTCGTCCGGCGCTATCCGGAGGTCGTCGGCAACCTCGACGGCGTGCCGCTCAATCTGCGCTACGCGGCGAACCGCGACCCCGGCTGGACGGACCGGCAGATCCTCACCCTGGACCGGCGCGGCGACGGGCTGGTCGCCGAGGTGCTGGGCGACCTCGCGACCGCGAGCCGGGTGGCGGTCCTCATCCCGGGCGTGGAGACCGAGCTCGCCAACTTCGACACCGGGCTCGGCGGCGTCCGCCACCGGGCGCCCGCCTGGCAGGCGCGGCAACTGCACGAGCAGATCCAGGCTCTCTCGCCGGGTGCGCCGGTCGCGGTGATCGCGTGGCTGGGTTACGACACCCCCGACGGTGTACGGCGTGACGCGTTCCGCGAAGACCTGGCGGCGTCCGGAGCGCTCGCCCTGGAACGGTTCGTCGGTGGCCTGGTGCAGGACCGGCCGGATCGGGAGATCACCCTGATCGGCCACAGCTACGGGTCGATCGTCGCCGGTCGTGCGGTGTCGCACCTCGGGCCGCAGGTCACCGACGTCGTGGCGATCGGCAGTCCCGGGATGGGCGTACCGAATCGGGCTGCTCTCCACACGGGTGCCCGGGTGTGGGCCGGCAGCGCCCCCGACGACTGGACCCGGCGCCTGCCCGGTCTGCGCATCTTCGGCGTCGGTCACGGCCGCCTGCCGGTCGACCCGGCGTTCGGTGCGCTGCCCCTGCCCTGCGCGGACGCGGCCGGCCACGACGGGTACTTCGTACCGGGTACGTCGTCATTGCGTGCGATGGCGGAGATCACTCTTGGAAAGAACGCCGCATGACCAGGCGATTTCCGGGAAAACTGAAGTCCGGAGGTGCCGCGTGACCATCGACATGGACACGGTCGTCGGCCTTTACTTCAAACACGCCGACACCCTGCGCGCCGCCCGCCAGGCGCAAGCCGCGCTCCTGGCCGGCCAACCGCGGATCCGGCCGCGTCTCGACGACGCGGAGACCGAGATCAGCTATCTGCTCGTGCGCGAGCTGCGGCCGAGCCGGGTGGTGGAGATCGGCGCGGAGTACGGGTGGTCCACCACCTGGCTGCTGCGTGCGCTCTGCGACAACGGGCACGGGACGCTCGACACGTACGACACCGCGGGTCACGCCCCGCAACGGATCCCGGCCTCGCTCGCCGAGGACCGCTGGCGTTTCCACCAGTGCGACGTCCGGCAGACCGACGACCTGCGCCCGGAGGAGATCGACCTGCTCTTCATCGACGCCGTGCACACCGCACCGTTCGCCCGCTGGTACCGGCACCACCTGCTCGACCGCCTGCGCCCCGGCACCCCGGTCGCCGTCCACGACGTCTTCCACCACCCCGTCTTCCACCACCGCGCCGGCCCGTCCCGCGAAGGCCGCATCGTCCTCGACTGGCTGGCCGCCCACGGCGCCTCCCACTTCACCGTCTCCGCCGCCGCGGCCCCCCAGGAATACGCCGAACTCTCCGTCGCCAAACGCCTCCTCGCCCTCGACGAGGTGGTCCACCAGCCCGCCCCCAACCCCATGCTCTTCTGCACCGCCCCCTAACTCCCCCAGCTGGCCGCCAGCGGTGCCTCGCGCCCTCCCCAGCACCGCCCGCCGCCCCACCCAGCTGGCTTTCAAGGGTGCCTCACGGCCTCCGAAGCCCCGCTCACGCCCAGCCCGGCCGGTCGGCTGGCGCCCAGGGGTGCCTCACGGCCCCCAAAACACCGCTCACGCCCAGCCCGGCCGACCGGCTGGCGCCCAGGGGTGCCTCACGGCCCCCGAAGCACCGCTCACGCCCAGCCGGGGCGGCCGGCTGGCGCCCAGGGGTGCCTCACGGCCTTTAGAGCACCGCTCACGGCCAGCCGGGGCGGTCGGCTGGCGTGCAGCGTTGACGCGGGGTGCTCGAGGCAACGGGGTCAGCCGGCTACGAGGCGGAGGGGGTGGGTGAGGTTGCGGAGGGCGGTGGCGGTTGCCTCGTCAGCGGGGAGGTGGACGATCAGGCGCTGGTCGTCGTCGGCGGAGAGTTCGAGGGTTTCGTAGGTGAGGCGGAGTGGGCCGGCGTCCGGATGGGTGATGCGGAGCAGGCCGCTGGCTCGGGGCAGGCCGGGCAGGCTGGCCGCCCGGGTGGTGAACTCGTCGCCCGCCGTCACGGTGAGCTCGTCGGCCAGGGCGGCGACGTGGGGATTCGACCGGTACGGGCCCTGTTTCAGGGCGGCCACCTGCTCGTCGGCGACCTGGGACCAGTCCGGGAAGACCGAGCGGGCGCGGGGATCGCTGAACACGTAGCGCGCCAGGTTGGGCGGCGTGCCGCCGAGCAGGTTGGGCGGGGTGCCGCCGAGCAGGTTGAGCGGGGTGCCGTCGAGCAGGCCGAGCGGGGCGGCGAGGCGGGCGAACCCGGCCGTGTGCGCCAGGATGTCGCCGAGCTGGTTGACCAGCACCGCCGCGGCTGGTTCGAGCTGGTCGAGCACGGCCCGCACGGTCGGCCGGACGGTGCGAGCCGGTCCGGCGTCACCGCGGCAGGAGAAGCCGGCGTCGGAGGATTTGACCAGGCGGTGCAGGTGGACCCGCTCGGCAGGGGTGAGGCGGAGCACTCCCGCCAGCGCGGAGAGGACCTGCGCCGAGGGGTGCCGGTCGCGGCCCTGCTCGAGCCGGATCAGGTACTCCACGCTGACACCGGCGAGCATCGCGACCTCGGATCGGCGCAGTCCGGGCGTACGCCTGCGGGCACCCGCCGCGAGACCGGCCTCGGCCGGGGTGACCGCCTCCCGGCGGGTCCGCAGAAAGAGGCCGAGCTCGTTGTCGCTCACCACCCGACCGTAGCAACGCCGCAGGCCGTGAGGGTGTCCCCGGCACTACCACCCTGACCGCGGCCTCCCCACCGCCGCGCCCGCCGGGAAATGTCGGTCCCGACAACCCGATCGGCGAGAGGTACACCGATGAACGTCATTGTGGTGGGCGGCGGTTACGGCGGCATCGAAGTGGCCAAGGCCCTGGACGACGTCGCCGACGTCACCCTGGTGGAACCCCGGGAGACCTTCGTGCACAACGTGGCCGCGCTGCGTGCGGCGGTCAGTCCGGACTGGACCGACAAGATCTTCATAAGGTACGACGGACTGCTGCCCCGTGGCCGGATACTCCGGGACCGGGCGACCAGGGTGTCCGCCGGCGCGGTCGAGCTGTCCTCCGGTACGCGACTGCAAGCCGACTTCGTGGTGCTGGCGACCGGTTCGACAGCACCGTTCCCCGCGAAGATCGACACCCTCGGGCGGGACGAGGCAGCGAACCGGCTGGCCGGGGTGCACGACGCGCTCCTCCGCTCCTCCCACGTGCTGCTGCTCGGTGCGGGAGCGATCGGGATCGAGTTCGCCGGCGAGATCAAGTCGTGCTGGCCGGGGAAATCAGTCACCGTGGTCGAGCGGGGCAGCGATCTCATCGGCGGGCGGTTCCCCGACGAGTTCCGGGCGGAGATTCGCGAACAGATGGACGCTTTAGGCGTACGCCTGCTTCTGGGAACTTCCCTGCGCAGCCTGCCGGAACCGGAACCGGGAAGCCCGCGCCCCTTCACGGTGACCACCGGTGACGGTGACGTGCTTGCCGCGGATCTGTGGTTTCCGTGCTTCGGCACGCAGGTCCGGACCGATTACCTGGACTCTTCCCTGGCCACGGCCCGGCAGCCGGACGGCCGGCTTGCTGTGACGCCGCAGTTGCGCCTGTCCGGGTACGAGACCGTGTTCGCTGTGGGTGACGTTACAGCGGTGCCCGAGTTGAAGATGGCCCGAGCCGCGGGCCGGCACGCCGAGGTGGTGGCCGCCAACATCCGCGCCATGATCAGCGGCGATTCCGGCCTCGCCGAATACCGGGCGGCGCCGGATGCGATCGTCCTGCCGCTCGGCCCGGCGGGCGGCGTCAGCTACGAACCCGGGATGGGTGTGCTCGGCGCCGAGCAGACCGCCCAGTTCAAGAGCACTTTCTTCCTGGAGCGCTATCTCGAGCTGCTGGGCGTCACCGCACCTACCTGAACCGGCTTCCGGCGGTCAGCGAGTCGTCGCCGCGCCGCGCCGAACAGGGCGAGGCCGGCGAGGATGCCGGGGCCCATGTGCACCGCGAGTACCCCGGCGAGGGCCGGGCCACCCCAGTCGTTCCGGTAGGTCGAGGCGTCGGTGACGTCGATGACGAAGGGTTCGGCGACTGCGCGGGCCACAAGGTAGAGCCCGAGAAGAACACCGAGGGCTTTGAGTGCGCCGATGGCGAATCGCTTCATGTATCGACCGTAGGAACGCCGCAGGCCAGGGTGCATCGGGTAGATCCCGGATACCCGACCAGCAGGGGTTCGGCGCGGCAGCTGCCCGACGCGGCAGGACCCGACGCGGCAGGACCCGGCGCGGCAGGACCCGGCGCGGCAGGACCCGGCGCGGCAGGACCCGGCGCGGCAGGACCCGGCGGGGCAGGACCCGGCGAGGGCGGGTTCAGAGTTCGAAGCGGCTGCCGACCCCGTTCGGCCGGTACGCGTCGGGTAGGCCGGCGGCGAGCGCCTGCTGTGCCTTCCACGACGTGCAGTGCGCCGGCACGATCATCCCGGGCGCCTCGGCGGCCAGCGCTTCCACGGTGGCCGGGACGACCGGGCCGTCACGCAGGTGGAAACCGCCGAGCACGGCGTGGATCCGGTCGATGCCGGTGAGGCGTTTCGCGTACCGGACGATGTTGACGATGCCGGCGTGACCACAACCGGTCAGCACCACAAGACCCCGGTCACGGACGTGCAGCACCACGGCCTGGTCGTCGTGGACGGCCTGGTCCGGCGCCCACGCGCCGTCGCGGAACGCCTGATGACCCGGCGGCATACCGGTCTCCCACGGCGTGGTCCGGTCCACCTCACCGGTGACCAGCAACATCCCGTCCAGCAGGAAGGAGGGCTGCTGCTCCTCCGCGACGGCGAATCCGGCACCCTCGATCGCCGACCGGCTCGGCGACGGCAACTCCAGTGTCCGGTCCGGTGAGACGATCCGGCGCCGCAGCCAGAAGTCGGGATGCAGCAGTATCGGCAGCCCTGTCCGCCCCAGCCGGCGAGCCAGCCCGTGCAGGCCCATCACGTGGTCGAAGTGGCCGTGGCTGAAGACGATCGCCTCGAACGTGTCCGGTGCGATTCCCAGCCGGTCGAGGTTGCCGATCAGGCCGTCGGGGCTGACGCCGGTGTCGAACAGGACCCGGCGTGCGTTCCCACCGGTCCGCACTTCGACAAGCGCGGAGAATCCGTGCTCGGCCCGGAGGAAGTCGAAGGTGCTGCCGGACAGCTCGAACTCGGCGGGCATCACCGGAAGGGGTCCTGACGTGCCGTTCAGACCCCAGCGCCGCACCAGCCCCTCGTCGGGCAACAGAGCGTCCGATGAGTTGTCCATCAGGGTGGTGACGTGCACGCCGTCGACCGGCGTGAGCCTGACCTGCAGCACCCTCGCAGCGTACGCCCGTCGATGTGATCTGGGACACTGGCCGGATGGAGGCGTTCCGTCGCTTCGAGGAGGCCGGCTGGGAAGAACGGGCCGAAGGCTACGACCGGCTGCTGGGCAGGATCACCGCCCGGGTGGTGGAGCCGCTGCTCGACGCCGCACGGGTGGGTGCCGGCTCCCGCGTACTCGATCTCGCTTGTGGTCCCGGTCAGGCTGCCGGTCGAGCCGCCGAACGCGGCGCGGCGCCGATCGGGATTGATCTTTCGACGGCGATGGTCACGCTGGCCCGGCGCCGCTTCCCGGAGATCGAGTTCCGGCAGGCTCCGGCCGAGTCGCTGCCGTTTGCCGCCGCGTCCTTCCACGCTGTGGTGGGAAATTTTCTGCTGCACCACCTGGCTGATCCGCCGGGCGTCGCCGCCGAGTGCGCACGGGTGCTCACGCCGGGCGGGCGTCTCGCGCTGAGCGTGTGGGACCTGCCGGAACGGGCCAGGTTCGTCGGGGTCCTGCTGGACGCGATCGCCGAGGCAGGTGCGACGCCGCCTGCTGATCTTCCATCCGGGCCGTCGTTCTTCCGGTACGCCGAACCGGGCGCCCTGTCGGATCTGTTCCGGACAGCCGGCTACACCGACGTCGAGATCACCACCGTCGGGTTCACCCAGTGGCTGCCCAGTGCCGGCGACCTCTGGACCGGCCTGCTCGACGGAACGGTGCGGACCTCAGCGGTGGTTCTTGCCCAGCCCGCCGACGTCCGCCACCGCATCCGGGAGGCCTTCGACCGTCTCGCCGGCCGGTACGCGGAGTCGAGTGGCCTGGTGATCCCGGTCTCAGTGATCATCGCGGCCGGGACCAACGGCTAGCATCCATCGCCGAGAATTTCAGCAACATCACGGGGACTAGAAATGCCGACTACTACCACTCGCTTGGATTCGCTGACGGGGCTGCGCTGGATCGCCGCCCTGATGATCTTCTTTCTGCACATCCAGAGTGAGAGCAACTTCTTCGTCGCCGACAGCCGGGCACAGGGCGCGCTCGACTCGCTGCTGGCCGCCGGCCGGTCCGGGGTCTCGTTCTTCTACATCCTCTCCGGCTTCGTGCTCGCCTGGTCGGTGCGCCCGGCGGACACCACGAGCCGGTTCCTGTGGCGCCGGTTCTCCAAGATCTACCCGAACCATTTCGTGACGTTCCTGGTCGCCTGTCTGCTGCTGTCCTGGCGGGACATGCCGGTCGTCGACTTCGAGCGGATGTTCTACAACCTGACGCTGCTGCACTCCTGGGTGCCCGGGCGCGACGACATCTGGTACTCGTTCAACGCACCGTCCTGGTCGCTGAGCTGCGAGGCGTTCTTCTACCTGTGCTTCCCGCTGCTCTACGCCGGGCTCCGGCGGCTCAAGCCGGCCGCCTGGTGGGGCATCGCCGGATCGTCCCTGCTCTTCGTCGCGGCGCTGCCGTTCGCCGTCAAGCTGCTCGACGAGCCGTTCGGCTGGTCCGCGCACTTCATCGTGTACCACCTGCCGCCGGTCCGGATGGTCGAGTTCCTGCTCGGCATGTGCCTCGCCCTGCTGGTCCGCGGCGGCCACTGGCGCGGTCCGGGCATGATCACCGGCATCGCGGTGATCGCCGCCGGGATGGCCGTGGCCGCCTTCCTGCCCGAGGAGTACGGCCTGGCCCGCGACGCCGCCTGTACCGTCCTCGGCTTCACGCTGCTGCTGCCGGCCGCCGCGCTCGCCGACGTCCGAGGCACCACCTCGATCTGGCGGGCGAAGCGGCTCGTCTACCTGGGCGAGATCTCGTTCGCCTTCTACATGGTTCACGAGATCTGCCTCTACGCCGTACGCCACACCTTCGGCGACGACGAACCGCACCGCCCGACGGTGGCCGCCCTGGTCCTGGTCCTGGCCACGTTCTGCTTCGCCTTGGTCTCGGCGATCGTGCTGCACCACGGCGTGGAGATGCCGATGATGCGGGTTCTCACCCGCCGGCGGAACCGGCCCTCCGAGGTCGCCGCCGCACCGGCCGACACTGCCCCGCCGCCGGTGCCGGTGCCCACGGGTGGGCGTTGACTACGGCGATGACTACGGGTGGGCGGTGACGCGCCAGGCGGCGTCGCCGATCAGCGCGCGGTGGTCCGGGATGCGGGTCAGGCCGACCGGGTCGACGGCCTCGCCATCGGTCCAGACGAGCTGCGAGGCCGTACCGAAGAGGTAGTCCTTTTTGTCATTGCCCCCGGTGACCGTGGAAGCGCCGGCCCGGCACGTCAGCCGTCCTTCGCACCGCTCCGGAAAGTGTTCCCGGTCGGCCTGGTCGACCTCGGCGAACGAGCCCGTGCCGCCGTCGATGCCGTAGAAGACACCGAGGTGGGAATCCTCCGGTCCGGCATTGAAGTCACCGCCGAGAATGACCGGCCGGCCCCGCGCCCACTGCTCGATCTGGCCGGCGGTCTGCGGTGCCCCCTCGTCGAGCAGGGTGGTGGCGTTGTGCACGGTGCACACCAGCGCCTCCCGCCCGCCGATCGGAGATGCGGCACAGAGCAGACCCCGGGTGTCGCTCTCCTGGACCACCACCGGAAGCGCGGTCGTCAGCGGACCCTCCGTGATCCCGCCCCGGAAGAAGATCGCGGTGCCGAACTCCCGCCCGGCCGGGTCGGAGGCGTCACGCACCCGCTCGTCCCACTCCGGGCACGCGTAGTGATTGGTCCGGAAGGGCAGCCAGGCCACCGCATAGCCGGGCAGCTCCTTCGCGACGAGTTCCCGCTGGGTGGCACACATCTCCTGAAACATGACGGCGTCGGGTTCCCGGGCACCGCCGGTCAGGATCTGCGCCTTCAGCCGAGCGGCCCAGGCCTCGGAGTCAGCCAGATCCAGCGGCCGGTACATGCAGCCCTGCGGCGGATCGGCGTTGAGCCTGCCCGCGGCGTTGCCACCGCAGACGTTGAACGTCACCACCCGGAACGCGGCACCGGTGATGGTCTTCGGTGCGGTCGCCACCACCGGAACCAGGACAGCGGCCAGCACAAGCCCTGCCACCGAGGCGGCCACCATCGTCAACCAGCGCGACATCCCGTCAAGTGTGCCCACGCCCGAGCCGGTTTACCCACACCAGCGAGGCCAAGCCCGCGAGCGGCGTCAGCGCTGCGCTCATGGGCGCCCGGAATCCGATCACCATTACCCGCTTGCCGTTCTATGCCGGGCCGGGCAGCCGGGACTTCCTCGGCCGGCCGGCGAACTGCACGCCGACCAAGCCCTGCGACTACCGAGAGTCAGTCCTTGAGGAGCTGGCGCGCCATGACGATGCGCTGGACCTGGTTGGTCCCTTCGTAGATCTGGGTGATCTTGGAAAGATATGTCCTGAACTGCGAAAACGTCGCTCACGGCACCCCTCGCCCAGGATTTGCCCAGAACGCCGACGTGGCCATCAGCGCGTTCAGTCCACCTCCGCGAACTCCTCCATCGACGTAGTGCGACTTAAAACCATCCAGCAGCGATCAACAACAACCAGCACGATCGCCATCAGCTGAGCCGATTAGGGGCCCCTGCTTTGGTCACTGCGGCGAGGTCTGCAGTTCGGCCTGCCAGGTCCGGAAACGTTCGCGCATCGCCGCAACTTGGCCGGGTTCGAGCCCGTAGTCGATGAAGTCTTGATCGTCGAAACGGTTGATCGCACCGAGCATCTGCGCGAAGAACTGCCGATCGAATCCGGCATCGGCCTCCGACGCCAGGTTGCACAGCTGCTTCGGCGTATACCGGCCACGAGTTATAGCGGCGTCGATGTCGATGAAATCCCGCGCGGCGGCCCGGTTGTACAAGGCGTCCATCTTGCCCGCCATCACGTCGTCGGGGTGCAGGACCGGACCGATCTGCATCTCAACGGGCGATTGAGCGCGCCAGTTGGCGACGAGTTCGACTCGATGTTGCTGGCCCGGGTCGGCGGCCTGACTGACGTGCAGCCGGGCAAATGTCTCTAAGCGGAGATCGACCACAACACCGAACCCCTCGCTTTCGAAGGCGGCGATGACCGCATCAACAGCTGTAGGAAAGTCAGCACGCCGTTGCCAGTCGGCGAAAAGGTCGACGTCCTCACTCGGCCTGTCGATGATGCCGTGCGCAGCGACGGCATGACCTCCGGCCAGGGCGAACCCGAACGGACCGCCCGCCCGTAGACCGATCTCGGCGAGCACGAGGTGCAGCGGCTCTGCCTCGTGTGGCACTACGCGGCGGCTCTGCGGGCTTCGGCGAGCACCGGATGCTTAGCCTCCCAAGCGAGTCGCACCTGCGGCGGAAGGACCAGGCTGTTCCAAAGGCGCAGGAGCGTTGGACCGCTCAGCCAAAGCTGGAGATCCTCGGTGGTTGTCGCCTCGCGCAGAACGGTCTCGTACATGCTGGCGAGTCGGCGCGGGTTGTCGAGGTCGTATCGCGCACGCCCGGACCAGTCGAGCCGTCGGCTGAGCACGACCTGACCCGTAATCGGCCCGTCCAGTTCACCGAATTCCTCGATGACGACGTACGGCCGCTGATCTGCGTACCGTGAGCCGCGCGGCGCGCCAGGCCCCGGCTCGGTCAGCTTAGCCACAGTCCTGTACCTCTCATAGCGTGTCCGGCAGGCGGGCAGGATCCGATACAGATCGTACCGCCAGTGGCGGGAGCAAGCGGCCAGCACAGGATGCTGCTGCCGACGTCTCATGCGGCCGGAACCGCCCGGCTCTACTGACCGGGTTGCCGCTGGTTCGCGGTGGATTACATCCAGAGCGCCCCATGAACGAGGCGGTGATGCCAGAGGTCAAGCTTGACGTTTTGGCGTCGCGATGCCACCTCAACCCAGCCCGTAGGGTCACCCATCCACCAAGTTCCGTCCAAGCGGACGAATACAGGCGGCGTCAACTCGGATGCCGCAGTCAGGGGCTCGGCACAGCCAAATGATCGCTAGATTCCCATCGAAGATGGACGTGCCCAGGATTTGCCCAGCACGCCAACCGAAGACAACCACGAACGACCGAAGACGAACCAAGTAGACCGAGGAAGGCATGCCGCAACGGCAACGCCACCAAGAACACGATTGAGCTGCGTAAACGTCACCGGTCAACTGTCGATGGCGGCCCCGCCATCCGCGTTCCGCCACGGCCTTTATCGCACCTCCGTGAATCGCAGACATCTACGCGCGACTCGTAGATAACAGACCGGGGTTGACTACTATCAGCCAACCCCGGTCTGACCTGATAAAACTCCGCTCGCTTAGCCCTTCAAAAGCTGCCGCGCCATCACGATCCGCTGGACCTGGTTGGTGCCCTCGTAGATCTGGGTAATCTTGGCATCGCGCATCATGCGTTCCACCGGATAGTCGCGGGTGTAGCCGTACCCACCCAGAACCTGAACCGCGTCGGTGGTGATTTCCATGGCGGCGTCGGAGGCGAAGCACTTGGCGGCGGCGCCGAAGTAGGTCAGGTCGGCGTCGCCGCGTTCGCTCTTGCCGGCGGCGGTGTAGGTGAGCTGGCGGGCCGCCTCGAGTTTCATGCCCATGTCGGCGAGCATGAATTGGAGGCCCTGGAAGTCGGCGATGGGCTTGCCGAACTGCTTGCGCTCCTTGGCGTACGACAGGGCGAAGTCGAGCGCGCCCTGTGCGATGCCGATGGCCTGGGCGGCGATGGTGACCCGGGTGTGGTCGAGGGTCTGCATGGCGGTGGCGAAGCCGGTGCCCTCGGCGCCGATCATGCGGTCGGCGGGGATGCGTACGTTGTCGAAGTAGACCTCGCGGGTCGGTGAGCCCTTGATGCCGAGTTTCTTCTCCGGTGCTCCGAAGCTGACACCCTCGTCCGACTTCTCCACGACGAAGGCGGAGATGCCGCGGGAGCGGGCGGCCGGGTCGGTGACCGCGAAGACGGTGTAGAACTCGGACACGCCGGCGTTGGTGATCCACCGCTTGACGCCGTTGAGCACCCAGTGGTCGCCGTCGCGGACGGCTCGGGTGGTCATCGAGGCGGCGTCGGAGCCGGCTTCGGGCTCGGAGAGGCAGTAGGAGAACATCGCCTCGCCCGAGGCCACCCTGGTCAGGTAGCGCTGTTTGAGGTCTTCGGAACCGGCGATGAGCAGCGGCATCGTGCCGAGCTTGTTGACCGCGGGGATCAGTGAGGACGAGGCGCAGACACGGGCCACCTCCTCGATCACGATCGCGGTGGCGAGGGCGTCCGCGCCGGCTCCGCCGTATTCCACCGGGATGTGCGGTGCGTGGAAGTCGGACGAGCGGAGGGCGTCGTAGGACGCCTTGGGGAACTCGCTGGTCTCGTCGGCCTCGGCCGCGTGCGGGGCGACCCGCGCCTCGCAGACCTCGCGCACGGCGGCGCGGATCGTCTCGTGGTCTTCCGGAAGCCGGTAGACGTCGAACTCAGCCATGCTCCTTAACCTTCCCTCAGGCGGTCCCGCCGCTATGTTACCGGCGCGTAGCGTGCTTCTGGCAACAGGAGGGCACTGTGCCGAATATCCCCGCCCGGTGCCGCGCGTGCTGGAAAAGTGCCGGGTTCGGGGTCGTTTCCACAGATCTCCACCCGGTTGAGACTGTTCTAATGAGGTGTCGTACCGGCATGCTCTAAATACCTAGCGCCGCCGGCTGGTCAAGGAGGTCTTGTGGCGAAGGCTGACGAGCCCGACTACGCGGACGAACTGGCTCGGATTGATGCCTCCATCGCGGATCTGAAGATACGTGACATGCAGGCCGCCAAGGAGCGGACGCAGATCGCGAGCAAGATTCAGGCTGCCCAGTTCCAGCGCGACATCCTCGCGCACGCGCAGAAGTCCAAGGGTTCGAAGAGCCGCCGCGTCCGGCGCCAGCCGCAGGGCGACGACTTCCCGCCGCCCCCGCCGCCCACCGGCCGCCAGCCGGAGCGCGAGGCGGAGCGCGAGGCGGAAACGCAGCCCGCACGAGGCGAGTCCTTCCGGCGGCGCCCCGCCGAGGGCCCACCGGACTGGGCCGAGCCTGGTTCGGCCTACAGCGGATCGCCCGGGGTCGCCACCGACGGCGTCACCCTCCTGGTCGACGATCCACCCCCGACGGAGCGGGTCGTCCCGCCGCCGGCTCCGCGGCGACCACCACTGGCCACCATGGAGCACCCGCCGGAGGCCTCCAGCCAATCGGTGCAGAACATTCTTCTCGGCCTCGGCGCACTGCTGCTCGGTGTGGCAGCCGTGGTCTTCGCCGGCGTGGCGGTCAGCAACCCGTTCGCCCGCGCCCTCATCCTGGCCCTGGCGACCGGCATCGCGCTGACGGTGGCACCGGGGGTGGCCCGGCGGGGCCTGACCTCGACCGGTGAGACGATCGCCGCGGTCGGCCTGATCCTGCTGCCGATGACGCTGTACGCGCTTCACGGCAGCGCGCTGACCGGCGGCCCGGACGTGCCGGTCGCCCTGTATCTGGGTCTCACCTTCGCGCTCACCGCGGTCGCGAGCTTCGTCTACGCCGGTGTCACGCGCCTGGCCGCCCCCCGGTACGCGACGGTCATCGCCACCCAGCCGGTGGCGCCGCTCCTCGCGTACCCCCTGATCCAGAGCCCGGCCGGCTGGGGCCTGGCCCTGACCACCGTGGCCGTGCTCGACCTGTTGCTGCTCACCACCGTGATCCGGTCGGGGCGGCTGGTGCCGCGATGGCCGCTGGGGCGGCCGGTGGCCGCCGACCGGGTGTCGCTCGCGGAGGCCGACGACGACGCTGAGCGGTTCGCCCGCCGGGAGGGCGCGCCCGACCCGGCGGACCCCTCGGCGTACGCGGCCGACGCCCCACCGCGCCCGGAGTCCCGGCCGGAGGAGCCGGACCTGATCATTCCCGGTCTGACCCGGCCCCGCCGGCGGTGGATCCCCACCCGGATCTTCCCCGGGCCGCGTCCGGAGGGCGCACCCCCGGCCGGTTCCGTGCCGCTCGCGCCGCCCGCGACCCCGCCGTCGGCCGACTGGCTGCGTGAGCTGACGTTCTTCCTGCTCTGCGTGGCCTGCGCCGGTGCGCTGATCTACTCGTCGGTGGCACTGCTCCAGGCCCAGGTGGTGGGCGACGCTCTGCGCTCCGGCCTGATCCTGGTGGCCGCCGCGGCCACCGCGGTCGCCGCCGCCCGCCTGCTGCGGCACCCGCTCGCGCTGAACGTCGCGGGCGCGGTGCTCACCCTCGCGGTGATCGGTGCGACCGCCCGCGTGGCCGACGTCGTCGACCCGCGCTGGACGCTTGTCGCCGCCGCCGCGACGGTCGCCCTGACCGGTGCGATCGTCGGGCTGCTGGCCGAGCCGATCCGGCGCGGCCCGCAGTACGCGTCGGCCGGCGCCCTGACCCTGATCGGCCTGATCGTGGCCGTCGACGCGCTGCGTGCCGCCATCGCACCGGTTGCCGCGGCCCGGCCGATCTGGAACGCCGACACCGCCGCCTACGCACAGAAGCTGGCCGAGTCGGTCTCCCCGGCCGGCTGGCTGCTGGCGTTCTGCGCCCTGCTGCTGACCATCGCCGCCGCGCTGGCCCTGCCCGTCGGCATCCGGCACGAGGGTGCCGTCGCCGGCATCGCGCTGACCGCCCTCTCCGTGCCGGCCTCGCTGAGTCTGCCCTGGTCGGAAGCGCCCTGGCCGCTCGTGCTGGCGTCCATCGGCCTGGGCGCCGCGGGCCTCTGGGCGGGCACCCACCGGATCGCGATCACCCACGTCGTGGCGGCCGGTGTGGTGGGCCTGTTCGGGGCCGGCGCCGCGCTCAGCGCCTCCTGGCTGACCGCGGCGGTGCTGACCGCGATCGCCGGAGCGGGTGTGATGGTGGCGATCGCGGCCCGCCAGATCCCGGTCCGGCTCTTCGCCTGGCTGGTCGGCGACTGGGCCTCGGGGGCCGCCGCGCTCGCGCTGCCGGGCGCCGCTGTCACCGCCGCCCTGGCGATCTCGGACACCGGTGGCGGTCCTCCGCCGACCGCGGGCGCGACAGTGCCCGCCCTTGCCGCCGGCTTCCTCGCGGTGGCCGGCACCCTCAGTTACGCGGCCGTCTTCCAGGTGGCCCGCCGCGAGATCAGCCTGCCGCTGACCGTCGGCACCGGCCTGGGCGCGCTCGCGATGGCGTTCGCCGCGTTGTTCGCGCCCGGCGCCACCGCACCCGACCTCTGGGTCGGCGCATTGCTGCTGGGCGCCGCCGGCCTGCTCTTCTTCGCCAAGTCGATCGACGCCCGCGGGCGCAACGACCGGATGCTGGACGGGCCCGACATCGCCGCCGCGGCCGCCACCGTCGCGATCTGCGGTGCCCTGGCCCGGGTCGCCGCGCTCGCCTTCCCGAACGCGCCTCTCGCCGTGGCCGGTGTGGTCGTGCTGCTGGTCGGCATGGGTGTCACCGTGCTGATGGACGACTGGCGGCGTGGCCCGGCCCGCGGCCTGGCCATCGCCGCGCTGGTGGTGGGCGCGATCGCCGGTTGGCAGGCGCTCGTCGGCGGCCTGCGGATCCTCTCCGCGCCGGGCCCGCTCTGGGGCGCCGACCTCAGCCAGTACGCGGCCGATCCTCCGCCCGGCGCCTGGCAGGCCCCGTTCGCGCTGGTCATGATCGCGATCACGGCCGCGATCGCGATGCCGAAACCGCATGCGTCCTACGCCTCGGGGCTGGCCGCCGCGCTCGCCACCATCGGCGCACCGTGGGCGTTCGGGCTGCCCTGGTGGTCGCCGCTGGTTGTCGGTGGTGCGGTCGCCATCGCCTACGCGCTGGCAGCGGTCGCCGCCGTCCAGCCGTCACCGGCGCGGGCCCGTGCCGCGGTCGCCGCCGTCGTGCTGCTGCACGCCACCGCCACCGGACTGGCCCAGCCGTGGTCGACCGCACTGGCCCTGCTGCTCGTCGTGCTGCTCGGTTCCCTGGTCGCGGTGATGGCCCGGGTCGCGCCGCGCCCGGTCGCCGCGACACCCGACGAACCCGTACCGACCGTGGAGTTCGTTCAGATGGAGCCGGGTCAGCCGGCCGTCCTCGTGCTGCCGCCGCACCGGGCCCAGATCGGCGGTGCCGCCACCGGCAGCATCCTGCTCGCGCTGCCCGGTGTCTTCGCCGCCGTCGCCGCCGACCAGGGGCACGGCATCCAGGTGGTGCTGACCGCCGCCCTGGCCGGTTCCAGCCTGGGCCTGGCTCTGCTCGCCGCGTTCGGCAGGCACCTCGCCCAATACCTGCCCTGGGCCACGATCGGCCTGATGCTGGGCGCCACGATCACGGCGCTCACCTCGCTGCCGACCGACTACTCCACAGCTCTGTACGCGGCGGCCGCCGCCCTGCTCGGCGTGATGGCCGAACTGTTGCGCGGCGCCGTGCCCGCTCCCATCGAGCGGGTCGCGCCGATCGAGTTCCCGCCGTCCTCCCGGTTCACCCGGGTCCGCCGGGGTGCGTTCCGATCGAGCGGGCTGACCGGCGCCTGGGGCGAGCGCTGGCTGGCCGACCCGGCGACCGGTGCGGTGGCGCTGGCCCTGATCCCGACCGTGCTGGCGCTCTTCTCGCTGGCACCGGCCCTGCGCGCCGCCCTCATCGACCCGCTCATGCAGTTGCGGGCGATCTGGGAGGGGCCGATCCCGGAGCTCGTCACCCCGGACGCGGGCAACGTCGACGCCACCGGCGCACTGGCCGCGCTGCTGCTCACCGGCGCCGCGGCGCTCGCCGCGATCGGTTTCGGCGGCAAGGCGTCCGAGGCCGTACCCGTGGTGCTGCCCGGCATCGCGCTGACCCTGCTGATCACGCCGATCGCCCTGCACGCGTCGTTCCCGGCGGCGACCGGTTCCGCGCTGCTCGTCTTCACCATCTCGATGCTCGGCCTGGCGCTCACCCCGCCACCGGTGGTGACCCGGGCCCCGCTGCTGCGCACCACCCGCAACGTGGTCTTCGCGGTCGGTCTGCTCGCCGGCGGAGCCGGTCTGGCCGGCAGCCTCGCCGAGCAGCCGCTCACCCTGTTCACGCTGGGCAGCGCGGTCGGTGTCGGGCTGGTCGCCGCGATCGCCGGGCGCACCCAGATGGCACGCATCCTGGGCTGGCTGTTCACCGCGTTCATGGGGCAGATGTTCGTGATGACCGGTGCGATCGCGGCCGGTCTGGAACGGCACTGGGCGGCGTTCGGCGTGCTGGCGGTCGGTGCCGCCCTGCTCTCCCTGGAGGCGGCCCTGCCCCGGCTCGGGCTGCCGCAGTACCGGGCCGAAGCGGTCACCGTCGAGTGGTGCGGGTACGCGTCCGCCCTCATCGCCGGCGTACTGGCCTTCGACTCGCTCCCCCACCTGGCCGCCCTGCTGGCCGCCTGGGGCGCGGTGCTCGGCCTGACGGCGTCCCGCCCGGACCGCACCCCGAGCCAGCGCCGCACCCTGTTCTGGCTGGCGGTCGGCTTCGAGATCCTCGGCTGGTGGCTGTTCATCGCGCTCGCCGAGGTGGGGCTGCCGGAGGCGTACACGCTGCCGTTCGCGGTTCTCGCGCTCGCGGTCGGTGTGGTCGAGGCGCACCACCGGCCGGATCTGAGCAGCTGGGCGGCGTACGGGCCGGCGCTGCTCGCCGCGTTCGTGCCGACGGCCGGGATCGTGCTGGCCGGCAACGGCGGGGACGTACGTGTGGTGCTCCTGCTGCTCGGCGCCGTGATCACGCTGATCATCGGTTCGCGGTCGCGCCAGCAGGCACCCGTGGTGGTGGGCACCATCGCCACGGTCATCGCCGCGTTCCGGTTCGCCTTCACGCTGGGCGGCCCGTGGCTGATGCTGGTGCCGATCGGGGTGGTCCTGCTGTTCCTCGGCGCCACGAGCGAGAGCCGCCGACGGGCTCAGGAGCTGCGCAACGTCGTGTCCCGGATGAGGTAGAACCGAATCCCGCCGCGGTGCGTCCTTACTTCACGTGGGAACGAGTGGGGACGACGCCGCGGCACTACGCCGGATCGCGGCCGGTGACCGGGCGGCCTTCCACGCCTTCTACCGGGCGCACGCGCCGTGGCTCTCGGTCCGGCTGCGCCGCCGCTGCCCCGATCCGGAACTCGCCGCCGAACTGCTCCAGGAGACGTTCCTGGCGGTGTGGCGGGCGGCCGCCGGTTACGCGGGCACCGGCGAGGTGGCCGGCTGGCTCTGGTCGATCGCGCTCAGCCGCCTGATCGACGCACGCCGCCGGGCCGCGGTCCGCCCGCGGACCGTCGAGGAGGCCGGCGATCACGTGCACGGCCGGCATCCGTCCGCCGAGGACGAGGCGCTCGACCAGGTCTGGGACACCGCGGTGGTCGAGGCGTTGCGGCAGCTCTCCCCCGAACTGCGCGCGGTCCTGCGGGCGACGGTCCTGGACGGGCTGAGCGTCCGCGAGGCCGCCCTGCTTCTCGGCCTGCCCGAGGGAACGGTCAAGACCCGGGCCATGCGAGCCCGGCGCCTGCTGCGAGAGGCCCTGTCATGACGTATCACGCGACCGACGCCCAGCTGCTCGCCTGGGTGGAGGGTGGTCTGGACGAGGCAGGGGTGTGGTCGGTCGAGGCGCACCTGGAGCGCTGCGGGACATGCCGGACCAGGATTCCGTACGACGAACCCGCCGGCCCTCCCCCGGACCTGCCACCACAGGGCCGGGTCCGCCGGCCCACCCGGGCACGCCGGATCCAGCTGCTGATCGGGGCGGGCCCGCAGGCCCGCGTCGCCTGGCTCTCCGCCGTGCTGGTGACCGTGGCACTCACCCTCGCGGTCACCTGGATGCCCGACGGCACCGCCCCCCGCTGGCTGCTGCTGATGATCGCTCCGGCCCTGCCGGTACTGGGTACCGCCGCCTCGTACGGCCCGCGCACCGACCCTCTGGACGAACTGGTCGGCTCCACCGTCTACGGCGGTCTCCGCATCGTCCTGTGGCGCACCCTGTCCGTACTCGCCGTCTCCCTGCCGGTGGCCGCCGCTGGCGGGCTGGCCACCGGACTGGGCGCACCGGCTGTCTGGCTGCTCCCGTGCTGCGCCCTCACCGCCCTGACCCTGGCCCTCGCCACGCTGACCGGTCCGGCCGTCGCCGGATCGGTGGTCGGCACCGGCTGGTTCGTGCTGGTCGCCGGAACCCTGTGGTCCCCGGAACGCGGCGCCCAGCTGGTCACCACGCAGACCACCCCGGTCTGGCTCGCGTTGATCGTCATCGCGGCCGTGACCCTCACCCACCAGCAGACGAACCGCGGGCAGATCAAACGGGAGGCACACCGGTGACGGTCGCGATCGAGGAACTGACAGTCCGCTTCGGCAGCCGGCTCGTCCTGGACGGCCTGGACCTGGCGCTGGACACCGGCGTGCACGGTCTGCTCGGCCCGAACGGCGCCGGCAAGACCACCCTGATGCGGGTGCTCGCCACCGTCGCCCGCCCCGACGACGGCGGCATCCGCCTGCTGGGCAGCACGATCACCGACCGGAAGGACCTGCGCACGGTCCGCAGGCAGCTCGGTTACCTACCGCAGAGCTTCGGCTTCTACCCGCGGTTCACCGCGCGGGAGTTCGTCGAATACTTCGCCTGGCTCAAGGAGATGCCGCCGCACCGGATCCCGGTCGCGGTGGACCGGGCGCTGGAACGGGTCGGCCTGCTGGACCGCGCCGACGACCGGATGAAGACGCTCTCCGGCGGCATGCAGCGCCGGGTCGGCATCGCCCAGGCGATCGTCAACGACCCCCGGCTTCTCCTGCTGGACGAGCCGACAGCGGGTCTCGATCCGGAGCAGCGGGTCGAGTTCCGGGCCCTGCTGCGTGAGCTGGGCGTGGACGCGTGCGTGCTGGTCAGCACCCACCTGGTGGAGGACGTGGCGATGGCGTGCGAGCGGGTCAGCCTGGTCGACGGGGGCAGGCTGGTCTTCACCGGCACGCCGGAGCAGCTGGCCGCGGCTGGCGGTGACGGGGACGTCGGCGACTCCGCCATCGAGCGCGGTTACACCGCCGTTCTTCGGGCGGCACGTCAATGAGCAATTTTCAACCTGGCATCGGGCCTGAAGCTGCCGGGCCGTTGTGCGGCGCCGGCGACCGAGGCCCTCGCCACGTTGAAAAAGGCTCAATGACAAGGTCAACTTCCGCTTACCGTACGGGGAACCTGCTCGTGATCCGCCGCCTCCTGAAGACCGAGATGCGGCGTGGCACCCCTCCTCTGACCGCGCTGCTCACCGCAACAGCGATGATCTGGATGCTGGTGGTGCACCCGGACGACTGGGTGGCGAAATGGGGTGGGCTCTCGGCGTACCTCAGGGTCTCGCTCTTGATCCTCTGTCCTCTGCTCGTCGCCGCAGGCGCGTGGCAAGCCGGCCGTGAGCGGCGCGCGCAGCTCGAGGAACTGCTCAGCACGAGCCCGCGGCCGACCTGGCAGCCCCTGCTCGCCGCCTCCGCCGCGGTCACCCTGGGTGGTCTCGCCGGGCTGGTGCCGCCGCTGGCCGTGGCCGCCATGCTGGTCGGCCTGCGCAGCAGCTATCCGGGTACGGGCTGGTGGTGGACCATGCTCGTCGGGTTCATCGCCCTGGTCACGGCGTCGGCGCTCGGTGTCCTGATCGGACGGCTCGCGCCGTTGCGGGTGGTGGCACCGATTGCCGGGCTGGTGGTCTATCTCGGACTCGCCGTGCCGATCTACCTCCACGAGTCTCCGTGGACCCGGCTCTCCCCGGTGATCGGCTACGCCTGGGCGGAGGACGTCTGGCCGGTCCGGTTCCACGCCTGGCAGGCCGGTTGGCTGATGACGATCGCCGCTCTGCTGTTCCTGCTGGCGGCCCGGCACTGGTGGGCGGCCGCCGTCCCGGCCGTCCTCGCCGCCGCCCTGCTGGTGGTACCCGCACGAGCCGGCGCAAACTTCGGCGAGCCCGGCGCGGACCCCGGCGCGACGGCTCTGGCCTGCATCGATCGGGTGTGCGTGGCGCAGGTCAACGCGTTCCTGCTGGACGACGTGGCGAAGGTGCTCGGGCCGGGGCTGGACCGGCTCGCCGAGGTGCCCGGCGGCCCGGTGCGGGCGGTGGACGAACTCGCCCGCGAACGCGACGACGACCGCACCGACGTTCTGTGGTTCTCCCTGCTCGATCAGGCGAAGTTGACCGGCGGGGTGGCGCGGGAGGACTGGCTGGTCTCGAACCTCGGCTCCCCCTTCACCACCGTCGACTGCTGGCCGGACGCCGGCATCACCGCCGACATTCCCCCCAGCAGTCCCACCGACATTTCCGCCGGCATCCCCGCCGGCGTTCAAGACACGGTCTTCGCGGCGGAGCAGTGGGCACGCGGGGAACCGCCCGCCGAGGTAGCCGCCCTGTCCGAGAACGAGCAGCGGAAATGGGTGGGCGCCGTGCTCGCTGCCACCCGCGCGTGCGATCAGGCGGCGCTGGCCCGGCTGGACCTGCCATGAGCCTTCTCCTACGGGCCCGCCGACTTCCCGGCTTCGCCGTAGGGCTGCTGGTAGTGGCTCTGCTGGCCGCCGGTGCCGCACACTGGCTGGCCACCCGGACCTATTTCGACGGCCCCGGCGCCCGCGTGCCGGTGGTGATTCTGGCGCCGTTGCTGGCCGCCCTACTGCTGGGCCCGACTCTGGCCGGGCCGGACGAACTGCTGGAGCGAAGCCTGCCGGTGCGCTGGCGACTGATCCGAACCGGACACCTCCTCGGGGCAGCCGCCGCCATCCTGGCCGCACTGGCAGCGGCCGGGCTGCCAGACCCGGGGATCTACGGCGTATACGCCCTGGGCCGCAACACCCTCGGGTGCATCGGGCTGATCGCCGGTGCGGCGGCCCTGCTGGGTGCACGGCTCGCCTGGGTACCCGCGTTCTCCTACGTCTGTGCGGTCTACGCCGCGGCGCCCGCCCGCGACGGCGGCTGGGAGGACGTCTGGGCCTGGCCGGTTCAGCCATCCACAGCAGACCTCTCCTGGCCGACCGCCCTGGCCGCCTTCACGATCGGCGCCACCCTGTACATCAGAAGCGGCGCCCGCCCCTAGTAACCGCGCAACAGCAGCCAGCGCACACGGAGCGCCCCCGCACTACCCCATCAACGTCGCCCGCAACGCCGCATCCTTCTCAGCGACCAACTTCTCCAACCCCGCCTGAAACCCCACCATCCGCTGCCTCAACACCGGATCAGCCGCACCCAGAATCCGCACCGCCAGCAGCCCGGCATTCCGAGCCCCACCGATCGACACCGTAGCCACCGGCACCCCCGCCGGCATCTGCACGATCGACAGCAGCGAATCCATCCCGTCGAGGTGCTTCAACGGAACCGGAACTCCGATCACCGGCAACGGGGTCAGCGCCGCCACCATCCCCGGCAGATGGGCCGCCCCACCCGCCCCCGCGATGATCGCGCGGATCCCGCGCTCCGCCGCCGACTCCGCGTAGTCCACCATCTTGCGAACGGTCCGGTGCGCCGAGACCACACCCACCTCGAACGGCACCTCGAACTCCGCCAGCGCCACCGCCGCGGCCTCCATGGTCGGCCAGTCCGAGTCGCTGCCCATGATGATGCCGACGACGGGTGCCATCATTCGCCTTCCTGAAGCCATCGGGCGGCACGAGCGGCCCGCGCCCGCACCGTTGTCAGATCATCACCGAGCACCGTCACGTGCCCGATCTTGCGACCGGGACGGACCTGCTTGCCGTACAGGTGGACCCGCGCGTCGGGCACCTCGGCGAAGAGGTGGTGCAGCCGCTCGTCGATGGAGATGCCACCGGGTTCGCCGCCGAGCACGTTGGCCATCACGACCACCGGGGCGGTGAGCGAGGTGGCGCCCATCGGATAGTCCAGGACGGCACGCAGGTGCTGCTCGAACTGCGAGGTCCGGGCGCCTTCGATGGTCCAGTGGCCGGAGTTGTGCGGGCGCATGGCGAGCTCGTTCACCACGATGCCGGCGTCGGTCTCGAAGAGCTCCACCGCGAGCAGGCCGACCACTCCCAGCTCGTTGGCCAGGTCGATCGCGAGCTGCTGCGCCTCCAGAGCGAGCTCTTCCGGCAGCCCAGGCGCGGGCGCGATCACCTCGACGCAGATGCCGTCCTTCTGCACGGTCTCCACCACCGGATAGGCCGCGACCTGCCCGAACGGTGACCGCGCGACCAGCGCCGCCAGCTCACGGCGGAGCGGGACCTTCTCCTCGACGATGAGCGAGATCCCGGTCGACGCGAGATCGTCTGCGGCTTCACGGGAGCCGACCATCCAGACGCCGCGTCCGTCGTACCCCCCTCTGGTGGCCTTGGCCACGACCGGCCACGACCCGCCCGCGAAGGTCTCGATCTCCTCGCCCGTGCTGACCCGCCGCCAGCGCGGCACCGGCGCGCCCAGCGCGGCCAGACGCTCACGCATGAGGCCTTTGTCCTGGGCGAAGACCAGCGCCTTCGAACCCGGGAAGATCTTCACTCCCTCGCCCTCGAGCGCTTCGATGTGCTCGGTCGGCACATGCTCGTGGTCGAAGGTGACGGCGTCGCACCCCTTGGCGAACTCGCGCAGCGCGGCGAGATCGGTGTGGGTGCCGATCGGCACGTCCGCCGCGACGAGCGCGGCACTGTCGTCGGGCTTCTCACTGAGCACACGCAGTGACTGGCCGAGGGAAATGGCGGCCTGGTGGGTCATCCGGGCCAGCTGCCCGCCCCCCACCATGCCGACTACAGGCAGACCGGTTCGGGTATCCATCGCCTGGCAAGCCTAGCGATTCCCCAGCTCACCCCAAAAATCAACCCCATTTTTTTCGTACGGCCGACATCTCACCGAACCCCAGCAGTCCGGTACCCGCCCTGCGGGCGCTACCGCGGCACACGACGGCCGCCTCCGGACGATCAGCGCTTGAGCAGCGGCGCGACGACATCCGCCCGGTTCGTCCAGACCCCACCCGCCCAGCCGTCCGGGATCTCCTCGACGTCCTCGGCGGTGTCGAAGCCCGCCGACCAGTCACCCTCGCCACGAACCAGCACCACCCGGGTGTCCACCGACCGCATCCGCTCGACGAAGAGGTTCGGCCAGCCCCACAGCCAGCGCCCGTACCGCGCGGGCAGCGGCAGCTCGAGCCGCCGGCACGAGTCGGGGACGTGACCGGTCCAGCCGATTCCCGCGTACCTCAGCAGGCAGTCCTTGCCCAGCTCCCGGGACGTCGCCCGCATCTCCGGGAAGCGTTCCCGGACGGCCGCCACCGCCGCGTCCCCGCCGGCCACCGCCGTCCGGTCCCGCACCTCGGGCGTGACGGTGGCCAGGAACTCCGCCACAGC
This sequence comes from Actinoplanes sp. GCM10030250, assembly GCF_042666575.1. Classification (NCBI taxonomy): domain Bacteria; kingdom Bacillati; phylum Actinomycetota; class Actinomycetes; order Micromonosporales; family Micromonosporaceae; genus Actinoplanes; species Actinoplanes sp. GCM10030250. Next base: position 124,676 of record NZ_JBHTDO010000017.1, read on the forward strand.
CCGGCCGTCCGCCGCATCGTCGCGTTTCATGTCGAGCTTCAGCTCCCGGTCACCGGCCGCGGCGAAGACCTCCGGAACCGTCGGCATCAGGCCGATCCCCTTCCCCCGGAACGGAAAGGTGTCGCCGCCGTCCGCCGTGTAACCGTGCCCGACGTCGAGTTTGCGCAGCTCCGCCATCGTGTTCTCGCCGATCGTGCCGCGCCCGTCGGTACGACACTCCAGCGTCGCGTCGTGGAAGGCCGCAAGCTGCCCGTCGCTGGTCAGCTGCACGTCGATCTCGGCCACCGCGGCACCGGCGTCGAACGCGGCCCGCAGCGACGGCAGCGTGTTCTCCAGGAGGTTCGTCCCGGGCGGGTCGATGCGCTGGGCGGTGCAGGTGTCTGCGGTGACCCCGGTCAGGTCGAACGTCTGCCCGATACCCCGGTGCGCGAGCAGATAAGGCTGTTGCCCCTGCTCAGCGCCCGCCAGCGTCGAGCTGTTGCGCACGAAGAGGCCGGCTGTCACCACCACCAGCACGAAGAGAGCAATGCCGATCTTCTTCCGACGCATCAGCGCAGTCTGACAGCACCCGTCAACGGCCGAGGCGGGTGAGCAGGTCCTCCTCGGTGGTGACCGGGCGCTCACAGACGAAACCACGGCAGACGTACGCCGTAGCGGCACCACCGATCAGCGGACGGTCGGCCAGCAGCGGCACTCCGGCCCGGTCCGGCTCCCCGGCGACGATCACCGTGCCGCCCGGTGCGTGCCGGAACGCGGCCGCGACCAGCTCGTCGCCTGCCGGATCGCCGGTGGCCACGGCGATCTCGTACGGCCCGGTCAGCGCCGCCTCCGCCACCGTCGCCGAATATCCCGCGAACCGCGGGTGCCCGCCGATCAGCGGCCCCAATGTCGCCAGCGCCGCGTCCGCAGCCTCCCGATAGGCCGTCTCCCCGGTCAGCGCCGCGTAGGACACCAGCGCCGCGCAGACCGCCGACGCACCCGACGGTGTCGCGTTGTCCGTCGGGTCGGCCGGGCGGGTCAGCAGCTTCTCCGCGTCGTCGGCCGTGTCGTAGAAGCCACCCTCACCGGTACCGAAGCGGGTCAGCGCCACATCGAGCAGCTCACCGGCCAGGCCCAGCCAGCGCGGCTCGGCAGTGACCTGGTGCACCGCGAGGAACGCCTCCGCCACGCACCCGTAGTCCTCCAGCACCCCGGCCGGCTCCCCGGCCACGCCGTCCCGGGACACCCGCCGCAGACGGCCCCCGATCAGGTGCCGGTCAGCCAGCACACCGGCCAGCGCCACCGCCGCCTCCCGGGACGAGGCCGAGCCGGTCAGCATCCCGTGCTCGGCCAGCGCGGTGATCGCCAGACCGTTCCAGGACGCCACCACCTTGTCGTCACGGGCCGGCTGGGCACGCTCCGCCCGCGCCGCGAGCAGCCGGGACCGGACGCCCTGCCAGCGCTCCACCAGCACCGGCTCGGCAGCGTCGATGTCCCGGGCCAGCACCAGCACGCTCTTACCGTGCTCGAAGGTGCCGGCCGTGGTCACCCCGAACAGGTCAGCCGCCCAGGTGCCGTCCTCCTCACCGAGGACTCCGGCCAGTTCCGCGGGCGTCCACGCGTACGTCAGCCCCTCGACACCCTCGGTGTCGGCATCCAGCGCCGACGCCAGCCCACCCTCCGGCGTGCCCAGGTCCCGCAGCAGAAACTCAGCCGTCTCGTCAGCGATCCGGCGCGCGAACCCGTCACCGGTCACCCGCCACAGCTGCGTGTACGCCCGAAGCAGCAGCGCATTGTCATAGAGCATCTTCTCGAAGTGCGGCACCGTCCACGTGTTGTCCACCGCATAGCGGGCAAATCCCCCCGCCAACTGGTCGTAGATCCCGCCGCGCCCCATCTGCTCACACGTGTGCCGAACCGCCTCCAGCGCCTCGGCCGACCCGGTCCGCTCGTGATACCGCAGGAGGAAGAGAAGGTTCATGTGCGGCGGAAACTTGGGAGCCTCACCAAACCCGCCGTACGACTGATCGTGCTCCTTCAAAAGCCCCTCAACCGCCGCCGTGAGCAGCTCCGCCGAGATCGGCGCGGTAGGCCCACCGACCAACTGAGCCCCACCGACCGCCTGAACCACCGCGGCACCCTGCTTGACCACATCCTCCCGCTGGTCCCGCCACGCGGTGGTGACCGAGGCGATCAACCTGGTGAACTGCGCTTTGGTGAAATAGGTGCCGCAGAAGAAGGGGTCCCCGTCAGGCGTGGCGAAAACCGTCATCGGCCAGCCACCCTGCCCGGTCATCGCCTGCGTGGCAGTCATGTAAACGGCGTCCACATCCGGCCGCTCCTCCCGATCCACCTTGATCGAGACGAACCCGTCATTCAGCAACTTCGCAACGCCGGCATCCTCGAAGGACTCGTGCGCCATCACATGACACCAGTGACAGGCCGCATACCCCACCGAGATCAGCACCGGCACGTCCCGCCGCCGCGCCTCCTCGAACGCCTCAGCCGACCACTGCCACCAGTCGACCGGGTTGTCCTTGTGCTGCTGCAGGTAGGGCGAGGCGGCATCAGCAAGACGGTTGGCCATGCTTCAACCCTCTCACGCTCCCACCGGCGCCACCGGCTTCCACCTCGGGCCACGCCGCACGCCGTCCCACCAGGGCCGCGGTAGTCCAGTTCGAGTCGAGGCGAGCTTGTGGACCTTGGGTAGACAACCACGCCCCGCGGTGTAGAAACGCCCAAGATCGCGTCCGAGGGGCGCGGGTGGCACGCCAGCACCCTGACTGCGGCCCCGCCGGTGCCTGCGCTGCTGCGCCTTGACGCAACTAAGCAGGACGAACACCCGGGACACCGTGACGGCGACCTCGGATCCTGCGGCCGGGGCTGTCGAGGTCGTATTCGGCCGCGCCGGACCAGTCGAGGTGCCGCGTCAGGGTGACGACAATCGTGAACGTGCCGGGCGGTGGTGTCGGTGGTGCGGGATCCGCGTAGCGTCTTGCCGTCGACCGCGATCGCCCGCCGGCCCGCACGGGTGTCGGCCACGGCCCGCCCGGCGAGCCAGACACCGATCGCCGCGGTCAGCAGCTGCGGGTCCATCGCCTGCAACAGTCGGCGGATCATCGCTTCGGACGGGCGCCGGTCCGGGGCGATGCCCAGGGATCTTCTGAACCGATCATGCCCGTCTTACTGCCGCCAGCAGCGGCGCTTCTACTCCAGACCGCTCAAGTCGGACACGGCACGACTTTGCCGGGGCCCTGGGTCGACGGCCGACGGGATGGCAGGCAGAAACGAACTAAGCCCGCACCCGCCGAAGCGAGCGCGAGCCCAGATGCATAGACCGTCCGTTGGTCCGAGCCACACCGATCGGGCAAGTCATCCCGTGCGGGCCGTGGTTGCACTACCCATTGGGGTATTTGTCACTTGAAATGTACTGCTGGTGGCAACCGTTAAGGTCTGACGACGCATCAGTCCTGCCGTAGCGTCTTTTGCCACTCGGCGAATCTTTGGCGTAGGCCTCGGATGGATTCCGAGTCGATGCCGTAGGGAGCGAATGCGGCATCACTGATCTGGTCTGCCGCTCCCAGCACATCGGCGAAGGTCGCGCGATCGAAACCGGGATCAGCGGTCTCGATCAGTCGAAGAAGCTGATCTCTCGTATAGCGGCCGCTCGCGAGGACAGCATCGATGTCGAGGAAGTCCCGGGCGAGTGCACGGCCGTAGAGCGCTGCCAATCGGTGAACAGATCGACGTCACCGCTCGGTCGGTTGCCCATGCCGTGCTCCCGAACGGCATAGCCGCCGGCGAGCGCGAGTCCATGACCATCTCCGGCTGCGCGAAGGGCGATTTCGGCCAGCTCGCGGTGCTGGGGATCCATGCCTGCGACCTTACGCGGCAGGAACTTCCGACGCGGCTCGCCTGAGCGTGGAAAAGCGTTCCTCCCACGCTCGGCGTAGGTTCGGCGGCAGCCAGATCGACGGCCAGAGCCTGGTGAGCATTGCCTGATCAAGAAAGACATGAAGGTCGTCCGGCTTGGTGGCCTCGATCAGGACTGTGCGGTAAAGATCGACAATCCGGCCGGGGCTGTCGAGGTCGTAGTCGGCTGCACCGGACCAGTCGAGGTGACGCGGCAGGGTGACGACTCCCGTCGTCTGTCCTCGCAGCAGGCTGAGATCGTCCGCGACGACGATCGGCTTCGCGTACCGGCGCATCTCACGCCACCTCCTCGGCACCATCGTCACACGGGACGGACTCCGGAGGGGCGCCCGTCCCGTGTTGCCGGATCAGCTGGTGCGAGCCACCCCGATCGGGCAGGTCATGCCGTTCGGGCCGTGGTTGCAGTAGCCGCCCGGGTTCTTGGCGTCCGACAGATACTGCTGGTGGTAGTCCTCGGCGTAGTAGTAGTTCGACAGCGGCTTGATCTCGGTAGTGATCTCGCCGTGGCCCGCCTTCGACACCACCGGCTGGAAGGCCTCCCGCGAAGCCTGCGCGACAGACGCCTGCTCAGCCGTAGTCGTGTAGATCGCGGACCGGTACTGCGTGCCCACGTCATTGCCCTGGCGCATGCCCTGGGTGGGGTCGTGGTTCTCCCAGAAGGCCTTCAGCAGGTCCTCGTAGCTGATCTTGCTGGGGTCGTAGACGACCTGGACCGCCTCGGTGTGGCCGGTGGTGCCGGAGCAGGTCTCCTCGTACGTCGGGTTGGCGGTGAAGCCTCCCGCGTAGCCGACGGATGTCGAGTGCACGCCGGGCAGCTCCCAGAAGATGCGCTCGGCGCCCCAGAAACAGCCCATTCCGAAGACGGCCAGCTCATAGCCCGCAGGCCAAGGTCCCTTCAGCGGGGTGCCGAGAACGGTGTGGGTGTCGGCGACCCGGATCTCGGTGTCGCGGCCCGGCAGGGCGGTCTCGGCGGTGGGCAGATCCAGCTTCTTGTGCCGCAGGAACACGGTCACTCCCTTCGTCCGGTATCCGTAACGCTGAGGCGCAGGTATTCCTTACCAATGGCGTCGGCGATCCCGGTCGCCTCGTCGTCGCTGTCGTACTTCCGGCGGGGCCAGAAGAAGCCGCGCAGGCCGTCGCCCTTGGTGCGGGGTACGACGTGGGTGTGCAGGTGCGGCACCGACTGGGAGACGATGTTGTTCTGGGCGATGAAGGTGCCCTGCGAGCCGAGTGCGGCGGGCACGGCGGCCGCGAGCAGCTGGACAAAGCGAAAGTAACCCGGCAAATCGGCGACGGGGAGATCGGTCAGCTGGACGATGTGCGGGCGCGGGACGACAAGGACGTGTCCCTTGAAGACGGGGCGGACATCGAGGAAGGCGACTCCGGACGGGGAGGACGCCACCGGGAAAGCCGCGACGGTCCCCGCCACGATGCCACAGAACACGCAGTCGGCCACCAGGTGAGACTAGCCTTGCGGAACATGACGGCTAACAGCTACGGGTTCGACACCCTTGCCATCCATGCCGGCCAGGAGCCGGACCCGCGGACCGGCTCGGTGGTGCCACCCATCTATCAGACGAGCACCTACGCCCAGGACGCCGTCGGCGCTCCCCGCCTGGGTTATGAGTACAGCCGGTCGCAGAATCCGACTCGCGACGCGTTGCAGGAGTGCCTTGCGGCCATCGAGGGCGGGCGTCGCGGGCTCGCTTTCGCGAGCGGTCTGGCAGCCGAGGACACCCTTTTGCGTACGGTGTGCCGGCCGGGAGATCACGTCGTCATCCCGAACGACGCGTACGGCGGCACGTTCCGCCTGTTCAGCAAGGTGGCCGAGCGGTGGGGCCTGGACTGGACGGCCGCCCCGCTCGACGACCTGGACTCGGTGCGGGCCGCGTTCCGCCCGGGGCACACCCGGCTGATCTGGGCGGAGACCCCGACCAACCCGCTGCTCAACATCGCGGACATCGCCGCGCTGGCCGGGCTGGCCCACGAGTACGACGCGATGCTCGCCGTGGACAACACGTTCGCCTCGCCCTACCTGCAGCAGCCGATCGCGCTCGGCGCCGACGTGGTGATCCACTCCACGACGAAGTATCTGGGTGGACACTCTGATGTGGTGGGCGGCGGCCTGGTCACCGCGGGCGAGGACCTCGGCGAGGAGCTGGCGTTCCACCAGAACGCGATGGGTGGCGTGAACGGTCCCTTCGACGCGTGGCTCACCCTTCGTGGCATCAAGACCTTGGGTGTACGGATGGACCGGCACTGCGACAACGCCGAGCGGATCGTCGGGTACCTGCGGGAGCACCCGGCTGTCGGCCAGGTCCTCTACCCGGGTCTGGAGACGCACCCCGGTCACGAGACGGCGGCCAAGCAGATGAGCCGGTTCGGCGGGATGGTCTCGTTCCGTGCGGCCGGTGGGCCGGAGGCGGCGATCGCGATCTGCAACAGTACGAAGCTCTTCGTGCTCGCCGAGTCGCTCGGTGGAGTCGAATCGCTCATCGAGCACCCGGGACAGATGACACATCTGTCGGCTGCGGGCTCAGCGCTTGAAGTTCCCGCCGATCTCGTGCGACTGTCTGTCGGCATCGAAACCGTTGACGATCTGCTCACCGACCTCGAGCAGGCGCTCGGATGAGGTAAACCGCGAGCGTTCGCTCGGAAAAGGCCGATGCCGAGCAGTCGCTCGGACAAGACTGACACCGGAGATCAGGGCATGGACGCGACGACCTGGGTGGGAGCCACCGCCAAGCAGATCGCCCGGGCAGTGCGCCGTGGCGATGCGAGCGCCACCCAGGTCGTGGCGGACCATCTGGAACAGATCGGCATCTCCGACCCGGCGCTCGGCGCCTTCCGGGTGGTTCGCGGCGTCGAGGCGATCACCGAGGCGGAGAAGGTCGACGACCAGGAAGACCTGGCCAACCTGCCGCTGGCCGGCGTGCCGGTGGCGGTCAAGGAGAACACTCCGGTGGCCGGGCTGCCGACCTGGCACGGTTCGGCCGCCGCGCGGACGCCCGAGGTGGCCGAGGTCGATCACGAGGTGGTCCGGCGGCTGCGGGGTGCCGGTGCGGTGGTCGTCGGCGTCACCAAGATGCCGGAGATGGGTCTCTGGGCGCTCACCGACGACGCCGACGGGACGACCCGCAACCCCTGGGACCTCGACCGGACCCCGGGCGGGTCGTCCGGTGGTTCGGCGGCAGCGGTGGCGGCCGGGCTGGTGCCAATCGCGCAGGGCAACGACGGGCTCGGTTCGATCCGGATCCCGGCGGCCTGCTGCGGCCTGGTCGGGCTGAAGCCGGGCCGGGGCGTGGTGCCCGTCGACTTCGGCGACAAGGACTGGTTCGGCCTGGTGGAGAACGGCGTCCTGACCACCACGGTGGCCGACGCGGCACTCGGCTTCTCGGTGCTGGCCGGGCAGACCCCGCCGAAACTGGTCGAGCCGTCGAAACTGCGCATCGGCGTCTCGCTGCGATCTCCGGCGGCCGGTGTGAAGCCGGACGAGTCGAACGTCTCGGCGGTCAGCACCGCGTCGAAACTGCTCGTCGACGCCGGCCACGACACGGTCACCGCCGACCCGCGCTACCCGACCGGGGTCGCCCTCGGCGTGCTGGCCACCTGGTTCGCGGGTGCCTACGTGAACTCCGAAGGCCTGCCGGTGCGGGAGCTGCAAGCGCGTACGCGACACCACATCCGGCTCGGCAAGGCGGCGATGCGGGCCGGGCTGGTCCGGCAGAAGCAGCGTGACACCTGGCGCGAGCGGTCGATCCAGTTCTTCGCCGACCGCTCCATCGACCTGCTGCTCACCCCGGCGCTGGCCACCGCGCCCCCGCCCGCCGACCAGTACTCGTCAGCACCCTGGCGCAAGAACATGCTGGTGAACGCCGCCTACGCGCCCTACGCGGCGCCCTGGAACTACGCCGGCCTGCCCGCGATCGTGATCCCGGTCGGATTCCGGCCCGACGGGCTGCCGCTGGCGGTGCAGCTCGTCGGCCCGCCCGACTCGGAGTTGCTGATGCTCGCGGTCGCCGGCCAGTTCGAGGTCCTCAACCCCTGGCAGCGGCACGCCCTCGTGTGAGGCGGAGGGTGCCGTCCGGTGAAGATCAGGTGGCACGATAGGTGTCCATGACCGCCGCGACACCGCTGGACCTGCTCACCCTCGCCGACGTCGAGGCCGCCCGTGATCTGCTGACCGGGGTGGCGATGAGGACGCCGCTGATCACCTCGCGTCCGCTGAGTGAGGTCACCGGGGTGCCGGTGTGGCTCAAGTGTGAGAACCAGCAGAGGGCCGGTTCGTACAAGGTGCGCGGCGCGTACACCAGGATCTCGCGTCTCTCGGACGCCGAGCGTGCCCGCGGTGTGGTCGCCGCCAGCGCGGGAAACCACGCGCAGGGTGTGGCGCTCGCGGCGGGCCTGCTCGGTACGCGGGCCACCGTCTTCATGCCGGAGGGTGCTCCGCTGCCGAAGGTCTCGGCGACCAAGGGGTACGGCGCGGCCGTCGAATACGCCGGAACCAGTGTGGACGACGCGCTGGAGGCGGCGAACGACTTCGCCCGCAGCACGGGGGCGATCCTGATCCACCCATTCGACCACCCGGACGTCATCGCTGGTCAGGGCACCGTCGCGCTGGAGATTCTGGAGCAGTGCCCGGAAGCCACGACGATCGTGACGGCTGTCGGCGGTGGCGGGCTGATCTCCGGGCTAGCGGTCGCGGCCAAGGCGCTCCGGCCGGACATCCGGATCGTCGGGGTGCAGGCGAGCGGTGCCGCCGCCTATCCGCCCTCGCTGGCCGCCGGACGGCCCCGCAAGCTCGACAGCTGCGCCACGATCGCGGACGGTATCGCGGTCATGCGGCCGGGTGACCTGACGTTCGCACACGTGGCGAAGCTGGTCGACGAGATCGTCACGGTCACCGACGAGGACCTGTCGGCGGCGTTGCTGGTGCTGCTGGAGCGGCACAAGATGGTGGTCGAGCCAGCCGGCGCTGCCGGGGTCGCGGCGCTGCTGACCGGCGCATACACGCCGATGAGCGGCCCGGTGGTGGCGATCCTGTCCGGCGGCAACATCGACCCGATGCTGCTGCTGCGGGTCATCGAGCACGGCCTGGCGTCGGCCGGCCGGTTCCTGCGCCTCGCGGTGCGCTGCACGGACCGGCCGGGACAGCTGGCCCGGCTGCTCCGCGAGATCGCCGAACAGCGGGCCAACGTCGTCGACGTGAACCACTCGCGGCAGAGCCCCCGGCTCAGCTTCGGCGAGGTCGAGGTGGCCCTGTCGGTGGAGACCCGGGGACCGGCGCACTCGTCGGCCCTGATCAGCGCACTGCGCGATGCCGGCTACCGGGTGGCACTGCTGGCCGAGGCGACACCGTGACGTGCGGCGGTGTGCTTTAGCCCGTACCCCTGCATGGTCTTGAATGGGCTGAGAGCTCGCGGCAACGGCCGCGAGCTCTCCGGAAAGCCGGGGAATCAGCCAAGGCTGGAGGATCAGCCCTCGAAGGCGCCGAACTCGACGACGGTGACCTTGATGTCGGCGCCGCTCGGGGCCGTGTAGGTCACGGTCTGGCCGGGCCGGGCGCCGAGGATCGCCTTGCCGAGTGCCGATTCGGGGCTGTAGACGGTCAGGGTCGTGGTGGAGGAGATCTCCCGCGAGCCGAGGAGGAACGTCTCGGTGTCGGCCTGATCGTCGTCGAAGTAGATGGTGACCACCGAGCCGGGGCCGACCGAGTCGGCGACCTGGACCTCGCCGACCTCCGAGTTGCGCAGGAACTCCTTCAAGTAGAGGATCCGGCCCTCTTGGCGGCTCTGCTCCTCGCGGGCGGCGTGGTAGCCACCATTCTCGCGGAGGTCGCCCTCCTCGCGGCGAGCGTTGATCTCCGCTGCGACCGCCGGACGGTTCGCGATCATCTCGTCGAGTTCGGCCTGTAGCCGGTCGTAAGCGTCCTGGGAGAGCCAGGTCTTGGGCGCCTCGGAACTGGACACGGTCGATCTCCTTGCTGGAACGGGGCGGAAATTCTGCTGGAACGGGGCGGAAAATAGCCAGTCAAAACACGCGGGGATTCGCGACTAGTTGAACGCAGCGAATCACAAAGCTTACCAGCGGTATGCACACCGACACGTTCGTCGATGGCGCCGGATCTTGAACAGGTCCAGAATCAGCTAGTCGGCCGCGCGGCAGCCCATCACGTCGCCCACCGACGCCCGGGCCTTCGTCGCCACCGACTCGCTCACCTCGACCGAGCCGCCGCCCTCCGGAGCCGGGATCAGCACGGCTCGGCGCCCGACCTCGAACCCGTCGTAGTCGCGGGCCCGGAGCATGCAGGAGGCCGTGGCGTTCTCCGGGACCCGGACCCGGAACTGGATCACCAACTCGGCGTCCGACGGCTCGCTCCAGCCGATGATGTCGGCGGTGTAGTCGGTCTGACCGAACTTGTCGTAGTACGCCACGGAGAGTCCGAGAATGCCGACCGCGAAGACCGCCACCGCGAGGATCGGCGCCCAGCGGCGGTTCCGGCCGTCGCGCCGGCGACCGTACCGGCCGGGCGGGAAGACCGGCGCTGTGGCGTGCGTCTCGCTCACCTGACGACCTCTCGTGCGTTTGTTGTCGGTGGGATCGGCCAGAATGGCAGGGTCCATCTTCGCAGCCGAACCCGGCGTGCCGACCACCGGCCGGGTCGAGGGAGAAATTCGTGGCTGAGCAGTTGCGCCTGATGACCGTGCACGCGCACCCCGACGACGAGTCGAGCAAGGGTGCCGCCACCATGGCGAAATATATTGCTGAGGGCGTCCAGGTGCTGGTCGCCACGTGTACCGGCGGGGAGCGGGGCAGTGTCCTCAACCCCAAGATGGACCGGCCCGAGGTGCTCGCCGACATCACGAACATCCGTCGTGCCGAGATGGCGAGGGCCCGCGAGATCCTCGGCGTCGACCAGGCGTGGCTGGGTTTCGTCGACTCCGGCCTGCCCGAGGGCGACCCGCTGCCGCCGCTGCCCGAGGGCTGTTTCGGCCTGCAGGACCCGGAGGAGGCGGCCAAACCGCTGGTCAAGCTCATCCGCGAGTTCCGGCCGCACGTCATGACGACGTATGACGAGAACGGCGGCTACCCGCACCCCGACCACATCATGTGCCACAAGGTCTCGGTGGCGGCGTTCGAGGCGGCCGGCGACCCGGAGCGCTATCCGGAGCTGGGCGAGCCGTGGCAGCCGTCGAAGCTCTACTACAACTCCGGCTGGACCCGGGCGCGGATGCTGGCGCTGCACGAGGGGATGCTCGCCGCCGGCCTCGAGTCGCCCTATGCGGAGTGGCTGGAGAAGGCGTCGGACCGGGCTGACCGCGGCGACAAGATCACCACCCGCATCGAGTGCGGCGAGTATTTCCACGTCCGCGACGACGCGCTGCGGGCGCACGCCACCCAGGTGGACCCGGACGGTTTCTGGTTCCACATCCCGCTGGAGCTGCAGCAGAAGGTGTGGCCGACGGAGGATTTCGAGCTGGCGCGGTCGCTCGTCGACAGCCCGGTTCCGGAGTCGGACCTGTTCGCCGGGATCCGGGAGAAGGTCGACGCGCACTGAGGGGGATCTGGAAGAGGGCTGACGCTCGCTCAGCAGTAGGCTGAGGGCGTGGACGTCTTCGCGGTCAACAACTTCGGTGACACCCGATCGGGCGGCTTGGCCGGTCCGATGGGGTTGTTCCTCATCGTCCTCATGTGCATAGCGACTGTCTTGCTGATTCGCAACATGAACAAGCGGATTCGTCGGCTTCCCGACAGTTTCTCGGATGCCAAACAGCGGGATGGTGTGGCAGACATCGCCCGGCTGGACACCGATGCCGATCGATCCAGGGCGGCGGCGTCTGCTGACGTCGAGAAGAATCGATCAGTGCAGGCCGCGGGCGGTGCGGATGCCCAGGATGGTGCCGTCACGGACGGGAAAGACAGCTCCGCGGCGGGCGGCGGCACCTCCAAGGATTGACTCCCGGAAGGCTCGGTGCCGTCCGGGCGGTTTCCTCCCCGAGGTGCCCAGCATCCCGTCTGGGGTCCGTCAAGCCCTGTTGCGTTCATCGGGATTGATTTAGCCTTCCGCCCGGGGGCCGCACGGCCCCGGGACCCTGTGCGGAAGGGGGCGCTGACATGCACATAGTCAGGCTCCGGGTCTCCGCGGAGCATCTGCACGTGCATCTTCCTGTGCACGTCCTGTGGATGCCGTCATGACCTCCCCAACACGCACCCAACCGGTCCGCGTGCTCACCATCGTCGTGGTGGTCGCCGCGCTCGCCGCCGTCGTGCTCGGCGCCCTGCAGCCGGTGGACCGCCCGGTCGACCGCCCGCTCTCCCCGCTCGACGGGGTGTGCGTGGCAGCCGTGCTGGCGGCCATCGCACAGCTCGCCGGTCTCCGGTTCCGTCTCGGGCCGGACGCGGTGTCGGTGAGCTGGGCCGAGGCTGCCGTCGTTGTCGGGTTCGTCGTCGCACCGGCCGGCTGGCTGCCCGCCGCCACCCTGGCCGGCACCGGTCTCGCCTGGCTCCTGCTCGCCTGGCTCACCGGGCTGCGCAACACGGCCGAGGTCGTCCACCTGGTCGCCTCGATGACACTGGGCGTGGCCGGCGCCGCACTCATCACCTCCCTGCTCGCCGGCGACGCGCCGGTGAACAGCGCCCGGCTGCACCTCGCCCTGGTCGCCGGAGCGGTCACCTACCTGCTCATCACGTTCGGCCTGGTGGTGCTCACCCTCGCGCTGCACCGGGATGTCGCGCCGGGGCAGATCGCCACCCGGGTGCTCTACGCCAAACTGCCGATGTCTGTCGGCAACGTGCTGGTGGGCCTCTGTGCCGTGTTCGCGCTGGCCCGGGAGCCGCTCTGGCTGCTGGCGTTCGGCCCGGCACTCTGGCTGCTGCACCGCACCTATCGGTTCCACCTGCGCGCCGCCGAGGAACGCCGGATGTGGGAGGCGTTCGCCGTGGCGACCGCCCGGCTCCCCGGCACCAGCGAGGCCGACGTGGCCCGCGCGGGGCTGCGCGGCGCCCTCGACGTGTTCGGTGCCCGGCGCGCCGAGCTGGAGGTCCGCACCGACAACGGCCACCGGCGGTACGCGCAGGACGGCCCCGGTCACCAGGACGAGCCGGGCACCCGGTCCGGCCCGGCGGTCACCCGGAGCATGGCGGTGTCCGGCCGCCCGGTCGGCGAGCTGACGGTCTGGCTCGGCGAACCCAGCCTGCCGGTGCCGCAGGACGACGCCGCGATCACCGCCTACGGTGAGGCGCTCGCCGGTGCACTGCACGACGTCGCGGCGCACCAGCGGATCGTCGAGCTGGACGCTCGCGCCGCCCATGACCGGGTGCACGACCCACTCACCGGTCTGATCAACCGGCTGTCGTTCGGCCCGGTCGGCGACCCGGTGCTGCGCGCCGTCGACAGGGGCCGGCACGTGGCCGTCCTGCTGCTGGACGTGGTCGACTTCCGCCAGGTCAACAGCACCCTCGGGCATCGCGGCGGTGACGAGGTGCTGCGGCTGGTCGCCGGGCGCCTCACCGATCTGGCGCGGCCGGGTGAGGTTGTCGCGCGTACCGGGGACGACGAATTCGCGCTGCTGGTGCCGGAGATCGCGGCGCTGACCGACTCGGCGGGCTGGCCGCACGGCGAGTCGAGCCCGCTGCCGGCGACCCTGCGCCGGGCCCGGGAGCTGGTGGAGACGCTGCGGTTGCCGATGGAGGTGGCCGGCGTACGCCTCGCGGTCGAGGTGACCGTCGGCGTGGCGGTCGCCGGTGCCGGGCAGATCGAGGTCAGCGAGCTGCTCCGCCGGGCCTCCCTGGCCGTCGGGCGGGCCAAGGAGCTGGGCATCACCGTCGGCACGTACGACAGCGGCCAGGACGCCAGCAGCACCGATCAGCTCGCCCTTCTCGCCGAGCTGCAGGACGCCTTCGTCGCCGACGACCAGATCGTGCTGCACCTGCAACCGGCCGTCGACCTGGTGACGGCGGCACCGACGGGTGTCGAGGCGCTGGTCCGCTGGCGGCACCCGCGGCGAGGCCAGCTCTCGCCGGGCGACTTCCTGCCCGCGGTCGAGCGCAGCGAGCTGCTCATCCCGTTCACCCGCCGGGTGCTCGACCTGGCGCTCGCCGCGGCGGCGAACTGGAACGCCAGTGGCATCGACGTTCCGGTGTCTGTGAACGTGTCCGCACGCAGCCTGACCGACCCGACCTTCCCGGCACAGGTGACGGAAGCGCTGCGCCGGCACCGTACGCCGGCCTCCCGGCTGGTCCTGGAGATCACCGAGTCGGTGGCGGTGAGCGAGCAGGACATCGTGGACGAGGTGCTGGCGCGCCTGCGGTCCTCGGGTGTTCAGGTCTCGCTCGACGACTTCGGCACCGGGTTCTCGTCCCTCGCCTCGGTCACCCGCATGCCCGTCGACGAAATCAAGATCGACCGGTCGTTCGTGGACGAGATGATCGACTCGGCGGCGGCCGGGGCGGTCGTCCGCGGTGCGGTCGAGCTCGGGGCGCGGCTCGGCGTCCGGGTGGTCGCCGAAGGCATCGAGACGGTGGAGCAGCGGGCCGCTTTGATCGCGCTCGGCTGCCCGTCGGCGCAGGGGTATCACTTCTGCAAGCCGATGCCGGCCGACAAGATCGTGCAGGCGTTGTCGCAGCTGGCTGCGGCGGCTCCGTCGAATGTCACGCAGTTGCGGGCGGACGGCGCTTCCTGAGCGGTTGGCGCTTCGATCCCGGACGGCTCCCCCGCCGGAAGCGGATTCGGTCGGGCCAGGCGCTGTTCCGACTGCCGTGAAACAACACTGGACGCCAGCTGAGGCTTTGCGGCTGGCGCCCAGCGGTCACAAATCGGGCACGAGGCACCCCTGAGCGCCAGCTGAGTCGACCGGCTGGCACTCAGCGGTCACAAAACGGGCACGAGGCACCCCTGAGCGCCAGCTGGGCCGACCGGCTGGCACTCAGCGGTCACAAATCGGGCACGAGGCACCCCTGAGCGCCAGCTGGGCCGACCGGCTGGCACTCAGCGGTCACGAAACGGGCACGAGGCACCCCTGAGCGCCAGCTGGGTTGACCGGCTGGGCGTCAGAGCTGTGTCAACGTCGACCGTGAGGCAGCGCTGGGAGCCGAGTTCGAGGCCGGCCTGGGGCGGTTTCGACGCCGGCCCGCGCGCAACACGCCGGGAGGAGCAGCAGGCGAGACCAGCAGCAAGGCGAAAGGAGCGGCAAAGCGAGAGGCCTGGAATCCGCAAGGGCGCGGGCACGAATTCACGCGCGCGATCGAAAAAAGTCGACATGTCAGTACATCTCACTGACACTCGGACATGACCCACAGTGGGAGGTGGATCATGTCACTGCGTCACAACAACGAGGACGAGTTGTCCTCCTGGGATCTGGCCGAATACCTCTTACAGCAGGGCCGCGCGATGATGCGCGAAGCCGAGACTGCGATGGAGACCTGGCGGACCGGCAAGGAGATGAACCGGCAGCGGTGTGCGCGCCGCGGGATCAGTGCCACGGACGCCGACCTTCGGTGGTCGGCGTCGGACACTGCCAAGAACGCGATCACCAACAACAACTTCCACGTCAGCCTCGCCACGATGTATTACGGCGCCGCCACCGCCAACTACGCCCGGGCGCAATACCTACGCGGCCGTGACCGCAGCCGCACCTGACAAAGGCCGCAGCCGCACCTGACAAAGGCCGCAGCCGCACCTGACAAAGGCCGCAACCGCACGTAACAGAGGCCTACTCCTCCGGAGCGTCGTGCTCGGCAACCGGTGCAGCCGGCGGCCGGGGCGTCTCGGCCTGCGCCGGTGACGCCGGCACCGCGAGGGCCAGCCCCAAAACAGCACCCGCGCCGATGAGGCGCAGGCCGGCCAGCGAGACGGGACGACGTTCGGACTTCTCCTCCATGCAGCACTCCCCAACCATCACGACATCACAACGACCGGCCACCACGATGACATCGGAACCTGAGACTCCCCTGTGTCAGAGCCCCGGAAGAGGGCACCATTGACTTCGTGGAGATCGCCACCGAGACCGAGCGCAAATACGACGTCCCCGAGTCCTTCGAGCTTCCTGACCTGGTCGGTGCGGCCGGCATCGCCAGCGTCGACGAACCCGAGATACATGATCTCGATGCAACGTATTTCGACACCGATGACCTGCGGCTGATGAAAAACCGCCGGACGCTTCGGCGGCGTACCGGTGGGAACGACGCAGGCTGGCACCTGAAGACGCCCGGTGACGGTGACGGGCGTACCGAACATCGGGTGCAGGGCGGTGCCGACACGGTGCCGGACGAGCTGACGAACATCGTCCGGATCATCGTCCGGCGGGAGCCGCTCAAGCCGGTCGCGCGGCTGTGCACGCACCGGGTGGAGACGCCGCTGCGCGACGCCAAGGGCCGCACACTTGCGCTGGTCGCGCAGGATCAGGTGCGGGCCGAGTCGGACGGCGAGGTGACCTCCTGGCAGGAGGTCGAGGTCGAGCTGGTCGACGGCAGCGCGGTGCTGCTCGACGCGGTCGAGGAGGCGTTGATCGCCGCGGGCGCGCGTCCGGCGGCGGGGCCTTCCAAGGTGGCGCGGGCGCTCGCCGGGCGACTTGCCGCGAGCCGATCAAAAAAGGTCAACGGCAAGGTCAACCCCGTCTTTCGGTACGCCCGTGAGCAGCGCGACGCCATCCTCGGTTACGACCCCGCGGCCCGCCGTGGCGAGGAGGAGGGCGTGCACAAGATGCGTGTCGGCACCCGCCGCCTGCGCAGCACGCTGAAGACCTACCGGCGGTGGTTCCCGGAGAACCAGGTCGCTGACGAGCTGCGCTGGCTCGCCGGGATGCTGGGTGCGGTCCGCGATCCGCAGGTGCTGGAGGAGAAACTGCTGGCCGGGGTGGAGCAGTCCGGGCCCGAGTTCGAGCCGGCCGCGCAGCGGATCAGGCACAGCCTGGACCATCGGATCGCGAAGGGGCGCGACGAGCTTGCCGAGGCGCTCGACTCCGACCGCTACCTGGATCTGCTGGACCGCATCGACGAGCTCGTCGACGCGGAGCCGCCGAAGGCCGGCGACCCGGTGAAGCGGGCCCGCAAGGTTCTCCAGAAGGCCGACGACGAGCTGGACGTCGCGATGGCTCACGGCGTCGACGAGGAGATCCACGAGGCGCGCAAGGGCTTCAAGAAGGCGCGGTACGCCGTCGAGCTGATCGCACCGGAGGCCGGCAAGCCCGCCAAGGAGCTGGTGAAGGCGCTCACCGCCCTCCAGGACGGCCTCGGCGCACACCAGGACTCCACCGTCGCCCGCGAGATCCTGCGAGAACTGGGTTCCGACAGTTTTCATTTCGGCGTGCTGTATGGCAGGCAGGAACAAGTGGGTAAAGAGACGCTGGCAGCTGTGCCCGCGATGGTGCGGGCCTCCCGGCGCAAGAAGGTACGGCGGTGGCTGGCGAAGACATGAGTACCGACATGGACCTCGAACGCGACGACTTGACCACGCTCCCCTACGAGGGCCCGATCGCCGAGCTGAGCGGCTATCGAGTGGTGGACGACGAGGACGACGATCCGCAACTGTTGAAGGCTGACGGCAGCCCGGTCGACACCTGGCGCGAGGACTACCCGTACGACGAACGGCTCCCTCGCATCGGGTACGACCATGACAAACGGCTGCTCCAGATCGAGCTGCTGAAGCTGCAGAACTGGTGCAAGGAGACCGGGGAGCGGCTGCTGATCCTGTTCGAGGGCCGGGACGCGGCGGGCAAGGGCGGCACGATCAAGCGGTTCATGGAGCATCTGAACCCGCGTGGCGCCCGGGTCGTCGCCCTGGAGAAGCCGAACGAGAAGGAAAGCACGCAGTGGTACTACCAGCGTTATCTCAAGCACCTTCCCGCCGCCGGTGAGATCGTGCTCTTCGACCGCTCCTGGTACAACAGGGCCGGCGTGGAGCGGGTGATGGGCTTCTGCAGCCGCGCGGAGTACCTGGAGTTCATGCGCCAGACACCGGAGCTGGAGCGGATGCTCGTCCGCTCCGGCATCCATCTGGTGAAATTCTGGTTCTCGGTGACCCAGAGCGAGCAGCACACCCGGTTCGCGATCCGCCAGGTCGACCCGGTCCGCCAGTGGAAGCTCTCCCCCATGGACCTGGAGTCCCTCGACAAGTGGGACGACTACACCGAGGCGAAGGAGGCGATGTTCTTCTACACGGACACCGCCGACGCGCCGTGGACCGTGGTGAAGAGCAACGACAAGAAGCGGGCCCGGCTCGAGGCGATGCGGCACGTGCTGCACCGCTTCGACTACAACGGCAAGGACCCGCAGCTGGTCGGCACCCCGGATCCGCTGGTCGTCGGCCCCGCCTCGCTGGTAGTGGAAAGCACCGAGATGTCGCCCCGCGTATTCCCTCGCCTGTAGTGATCTAAATTCGTTGGCACGGCCCTCCCGAAGTGGTTAACGTGGCCGTACACGTGAAGGGAGGTGGTCCGAAGTTGTATAGCAACGGGACTCGTGAGGTGGCTGTCCGCTAGCCGCTGTCCTTGACAGCTTCGTTATTGAAGTAAGACGTCGAGACCGTGTGGCAGCGGCCCGGCGAGTACCAGACAGCCACCCGACCCCAGGGGATCCGGCCTAGTCCGACCGGACCTCGCCCGCGCTAGCGTGCGAGGAAGTCCCCTGGGGTCGCTTCATATCCGGGGGTCAGCATGCGCGAGTTGGTCGTCCTCGGCACGGCGAGCCAGGTGCCGACCAGACACCGCAACCACAACGGCTACCTGCTGCGCTGGGACGACGAGGTGATCCTTTTCGACCCGGGCGAGGGCACCCAGCGGCAGATGCTGCTGGCCGGCCTGCCGGTCACGCCGCTCAAGCGGATCTGCATCACCCACTTCCACGGCGACCACAGCCTCGGCCTGCCCGGCATTCTCCAGCGGATCTCGCTGGACCGCGTTCCGCACCCGGTCACGGTCCACTACCCCGCCGGCGGCCAGGCCTTCTTCGACCGCCTGCGCCACGCCACCAGCTATTGGGACAACGCCGAAATCGTGCCCGGCCCGGTCGGCGCGGGCTTCGCCGTGGAGACCTCCGCCGGGCGCCTCACCGCGCTGCCACTGCGGCATTCGATCGAGACGTACGGGTATCGGCTCGTGGAACCGGACGCCAGGCGGATGCTGCCCGAGCTCCTGGCCCGGCACGGCATCAGCGGGCCGGCTGTCGGCGAGTTGCAGCGCACCGGCCGTTTCGGTGACGTCACCCTGGAGCAGGTCAGTACCGTGCGTACCGGCCAGCGGTTCGCCTTCGTGATGGACACCGGCCTGTGTGACAGCGTGTACGCACTGGCCGAAGGCGTGGACATGCTCGTTATCGAGTCCACGTTCCTGGCCGAGGACGCCGCGATGGCCGAGCAGGTGGGTCACCTGACGGCCGGGCAGGCGGCGGCGGTGGCGCGCGCTTCAGGCGTACGGAAGCTGGTTCTGACTCATTTCTCGCAGCGTTACCAGGACGCTGAGCGCTTCCTCGACGAGGCTCGCAAGGAGTTCGACGGTCCGATTGTGATCGCTGAGGACCTCCTCCGCGTGCCGCTGCCGGCTCGCAGGCCGGCTCCCTGATCGAAGGCGGACGGGCCACGACGGGCTACGGTCGAAGCATGACCGTGTCTCTTCGCCCGGCGACAGCTGACGACCAGGCCGGGGTGGGTGCGCTGCACCACCGCTCACGCGCCGCCGCCTATGCGGACCAGCTCGACGACCCCGGATCCTTCGCCGCTCGCGGCCCGGAGATGTTCGTCGAGTGGTGGGTGGAACGGTGGAAGTGGGAGCAGGAGACCCACCGGATGATCGTCGCCGAGGACGCCGGTGAGCTGATCGGTTTCAGCTACATCGGGCCGAGCGAGACGGCCGGCGCCGCGGAGCTCTATGCCATTCACCTGGACCCGGACCGGATCGGTACGGGTGTGGGGCGCCTGCTCATGATCCGCGCGCTGGAGGAGCTGGCCGATTGCGGTGCCGGGCGCGCGGTGCTGTGGGTGCTGGAGGGCAACAAGGTGGCGCGCCGCTTCTACGAACGCGGCGGCTGGACCCCGGACGGCGCTACCCGGGTGGCCCCGATCAACGATCAGCCGCTCCCGCAGGTGCGTTACTGCCACCCGCTCTGATCAGAAGCGGGCGCACCACGCGGAACGCCCGCCGCGGGGGGATGCGACGGGCGTTCCGTGGTGGGGGTTGCTGCTGGTTGGGCGGGAGTACGCAACCGAGTGAATGCGGGGGAACCTGTAGTCACGCACTCCCGCCCACCGCCCCGCCCGAACCGGTGCGCCTGGCCGGAGGCGCGGATCGGCGGAGGCGTGCCGATCCGGATAACCAGTTCAAGGGCGGGTCTGGGCGCGGGATGCCGAAGCGCTGGCGGGGCGCTCCGGCGTCACCGCCGGGTGACGTCAGCCGGGCCGGGAAGCCGCTGCTTGCCGGGGGACGGTCAAGCTGTTTTCGGCGACGTCATGGTCGTCAGGTCAGTCGAAGTACCTCCACTGCGGGTCGTTATGTCCGGGCGCCCCGTCGTGATATCCGGGTGCCGAGGTGTCCAGGCCGTACTGACGGCCGGGCAGGGTCCGCATGCTGTTCACGTCGTGCCGCAGCGTCCAGGCTTCACGCCACGGGCGCCGTGCCACCGCGTCGGCACGTTCGGCCAGCCTGCGGGCCGAACAGGGCCAGCGCCATCCACACCAGACACAGTCGCCACTCGTGCTCGCCGCCGTATGGCGGCTGAGCATCTGCTGCGCGTCCCGCCACAGCAGGCGGTCCACGATGTCGGCGGGCGCCGCCTCATCGACGTCGACCATCCCCTACCCCTTCGTCCTGGAGTGGCTCATAGCTCCGTCACGACACATACAACAGCAGCGGACCATCGGCCGGTCGGACTGTCTGTGCGACTGCGGCGACGGACCGTGACCGGCCGCTGTTCGCCGTCGGCGGACGCCGTTCGGGCATCGACGCCGCTCAGCAAGCGGTTGACTGTCACATGGACACCGAAGAATCCGAGGCGCTCGACGCCTACAGCAGGGTGGTCACCGGCGTCGCCGCTCGCCTGCTGCCCTCGGTGGCCGCCCTCACGGTCCGGTCGCCACGGGGTGGAGCCGGCTCGGCGGTCACCTTCACCGACGACGGTTTTCTGCTCACCAACGCACATGTGGTCGCCGGGGCCACCGACGGCTCGGCGGCCTTCGCCGACGGCACCGAGACACCGTTCGAGGTGGTGGGCGCGGACGCGCTCTCCGACCTCGCCGTGGTCCGGGTACAGCGACCGGGCGCACCGGCGGCGCCGCTCGGTGACGCCGACGGGCTGCGGATCGGCCAGCTGGTGGTGGCTGTCGGGAACCCGATGGGCCTGGCCGGTTCGGTGACCGCCGGAGTCGTGTCAGGGCTGGGACGGTCACTGCCCGCCCGGGACGGCAGGCGGCTGCGCATCATCGACAACGTCATCCAGACCGACGCCGCCCTCAACCCGGGTAACTCCGGAGGGGCGCTCGCCGACTCGTCCGGCACGGTCGTGGGGATCAACACGGCGGTCGCGGGGTACGGGCTCGGACTCGCGGTGCCGGTCAACGCCACTACCCGTTCGATCATCGGGGAGCTGGTGGCCAGTGGGCGGGTGCGGCGGGCTTGGCTGGGAGTCGCCGGCGTACCGGTGCCCTTGCCGCCTGTTCTCGCTGCCCGGCTCGGCCAGAAGCAGGGTCTGCGGGTGGTGGAGGTGGTGCCGGGGAGCCCGGCTGGTCTCGCCGGGATCTATCTCGGCGACATCCTGGTCAGCGCGGGTGGTGGGCCGGTGCAGACGGTGCAGGCCCTGCAGCGGCTGATGCTGGGTCCGGCGATCGGTGTCGACCTGCCGGTCACCCTGCTCCGCCGCAACGCCCTGGTGGACGTGGTAGCCCTACCCGCCGAACTCAACTGACGCCCACGCCCCAGCGCGATCTTGTGGGCATCCACCCCAACGGCGCAGCGGAAGCCCACAAGATCGCGAAGCAGTGGAGCGGGTACCTCAGGACAGGTGGTTGAGTAGGTCCTGCCGGGTGAGCACCCCCGCGGGCTTCCCATCCACCAGCACCATCGCGGCATCC
Source organism: Actinoplanes sp. GCM10030250 (assembly GCF_042666575.1). Classification (NCBI taxonomy): domain Bacteria; kingdom Bacillati; phylum Actinomycetota; class Actinomycetes; order Micromonosporales; family Micromonosporaceae; genus Actinoplanes; species Actinoplanes sp. GCM10030250. Next base: position 146,643 of record NZ_JBHTDO010000017.1, read on the forward strand.
GACTTCTCCAGCAGCACGACCGCCTCCGCCACCGGCTCTCCCCCGCCGATCATCGGCAGCGGCTCGCTCATGTGCCGCTCGATCGTGTCGTGCAGATGGGCCTGCCCCGTGAACAGCGCATCCAGCAGCGCCTTCTCCGCGATCGACCCCGCCACCTCACCGGTCACCACGGGCGGCTCAGCCTTGAGGACCGGGAGCTGACTGACCCCGTACTCCCGCATGTAGTCGATCGCGTCACGCACCGTCTCGGTCGGGTGGACGTGGATCAGGGGCGGAATCTCCGCACCCTTGCGGGCCAGGGCGTCCGCCACCGTCGGCGTGCCCTCCTGGGTACGCAGGAACCCGTACCGTGCCATCCATTTGTCGTTGAAGATCTTCGACAGGTAACCGCGCCCGCCGTCCGGAAGAAGAACCACGATCACGTCGTCCGGACCGGCCTTACGGGCCACTTCGAGCGCCGCCACCACGGCCATCCCGCAGGAACCGCCCACGAGCAGGCCCTCCTCACGGGCCAGCCGGCGGGTCATCTCGAACGAGTCGGAGTCGCTGACCTCGATGACCTCGTCGGTGACGTCACGGTCGTACGCGGTCGGCCAGAAGTCCTCGCCGACACCCTCCACCAGGTACGGCCGGCCGGTGCCGCCCGAGTACACCGAGCCTTCCGGGTCCGCTCCGATGACCCGGACCGGCCCCTGCTCCTTGAGGTACCGCCCGACGCCGCTGATCGTGCCGCCGGTACCGACGCCCGCCACGAAGTGGGTGATCTTCCCGCCGGTCTGGTCCCAGAGCTCGGGCCCGGTCTGCTCGTAGTGGGAACGCGGGTTGGCCGGGTTGCTGTACTGATCGGGTTTCCAGGCGCCCGGGATGTCCCGGGTCAGCTGGGCCGAGACGTTGTAGTAGGAACGCGGGTCCTCCGGCGCGACGGCGGTCGGGCAGACCACCACCTCCGCGCCGTACGCCCGCATGACGTTCTGCTTGTCCTCGCTGACCTTGTCGGGGCAGACGAAAACGCATTTGTATCCGCGCCGCTGTGCCACGAGGGCCAGTCCGACACCGGTGTTGCCGCTGGTCGGCTCAACGATCGTCCCGCCCGGCTTGAGCAGGCCCGCCTTCTCGGCGTCCTCCACCATCCGCAGCGCGATCCGGTCCTTGACCGAGCCACCCGGGTTCATGTACTCGACCTTGGCCAGCACGGTCGCGCTGATGCCATCGGTCACACTGTTCAGCCGGACCAGCGGGGTGTTGCCGATCATCTCGACTACATTGTCGTAATAGCGCACGCTTTACTTTACGACCAGGTGGCCGTTGGTCCGTTCCCACTCCAGGAACCGGTCGGTTTCGGCGAGCATCGCGCCGGCGAGCCAGGTCACCATGACGGCATCGTCGATCAGCCCGACGACCCAGAGGAGCGCCTCCGGAACCGCGTCGATCGGTGACACCACATAGACGGTCGCGGCCGTCATCAGCGCCAGCCGCATCCCGCCGTCATACTCACCGCGAGTGGTGGCGCCGATCATCCGGGGCAGCGCCGCCAGCCGCTTGCCGAGCGACGGTCCTCCCCTGGAGCCGGCCGTCAATGCCCGGCTGAGTGCTGTGAACGCCGCCGCACGTTTCAACGTCTTGGCCATCTTTGTTCCCCTCTCCGCCACTCCAGCATGACTTGGGTACGCCAGAATTGCCTCTCGCCGACGCGAGATACCCCCTCGCCAACGCGAGTTAGCCTCGAATACCCACCGGATGGTTCCCTTCGAGTGACGGCGAGGAAGACAGCGAGGGAGACTGTGAGCACCATCGACTGGACAAGCGCGACGGCACGGATCCGGGATCTCTCCGACGAGGACCGGCACCGGATCAAGGCTGCCGGCCGGGTCGCCGGGCAGGTGACCGGGACGGTCGCCGGGCTGGCCGCGCTCTCGGCCGGTCTGCTGATGCGCCAGGCGGCCGAGGCGCGCCGGGTCATCCCGATGGCCGAGGCACCCCCGCCCCGCGGTGACGGGCTCTACGGGGCCAAGTTCGCCGGCAGGACGCTCACCCTGGTGATCCTCGGCGACTCGTCGGCCGCCGGGTACGGCGTGCACCGCCCCCGCGAGACACCCGGGGCGCTCTTCGCCACCGGCATCTCCCGCCGCCTGCGCCGCCCGGTGCGCCTGCACCGGCTGGCCGTGGTCGGGGTCGTCTCCGCCGGCCTGCCCTATCAGGTGGACGCCGCCCTGGAGTACTCACCGGACATCGCGGTGATCCTGATCGGCGGCAACGACGTCACGCACGCGTCGGCGCGGAACTCCGCCGTCGGCCACCTGGCGGACACCGTGCGCAGGTTGCGTGCCGCCGGCTGCCGCGTGGTGGTCGGCACCTGCCCGGACATCGGCGCGATCAAGCCGATCAAGCCGCCGCTGCGCTGGCTGGCCCGGCGGTGGAGCCGGCAGCTCGCCGCCGCGCAGACCGTCGCCGTGGTCGAGGCCGGCGGGCGGACCGTCTCCCTCGGCAACCTGCTCGGCCCGATGTTCGAGGCGGACCCGGTGCGGATGTTCAGCTCGGATCGTTTCCACCCCTCCGCGGAGGGGTACGCACGGGTTGCGGCCGTGATGATGCCGACCGTGCTTGCCGCCCTCGGCGAGGACGATCGGACCGCGGCGCCGGTCACCGAGGGGCTCCGTACCCTGCCCGAGGCGGCCGACGAGGCGGTCCGAGCACCGGGCACCGAGGTCAGCCCGACCCGGGTCGACGGTCGCGATCGCGGCCCGGCCGGGCGGTGGGCTCAACTGCGCCGGCATCCATGGTTCGGCGAGCCCCGGCACTGGTTCCACACCAAGCCGGCCACGACAATTCCCGGCGGTCTCCCGCCGGACGGCGCCGTAGGGTATACCCCAGAGGATCATCAAGTCGGCTGATGCGGGGAGGCGGGATCATGGCCGGACTGCCGGAACGACTGAGCAAGGCCGCGGCCACGAGCCTGCTGGCCGGTGCGGTGGGCGGTGCCGCCCTGCTCGCCGGCGAGCTGCTCGCCGCCAAGGCCCGCCGCTACGCGAAGCCCACCATGGGCCTGGCACTGCGCACCTCGATGGGCCCGGCGTCCGCGCCGCCGCTGCGCCTGGTGCTGCTCGGCGACTCGGCCGCGGTCGGCGTCGGCGTGGAGTGGCTCTCCGACACCGTGGGCGGCCAGCTGGCGCGCCTGCTCGCCGACGGCTCCGCCGACTCCGGCCAGCGGCACGTCCTGCTCTCCAGCGTCGGCGTGGCCGGTTCCCGCTCCAGCGACCTGGCCACCCAGGTGGCCCGGGCGCTGCTCGGCGACAGTCCCGACGTCGCGGTGGTGCTGATCGGGTCGTATGACGCGGCGTCCGGCCGCAGTCCGGAAGACTCGGCGGCCCATCTCGGACAGGCCGTGCGGCGGCTGCGCTCGGCGGGCGTCCAGGTCGTCGTCGGTACCTGCCCGGACCTCGCGGCGTCCCGGTCGCTGGCGCCGCCGCTGCGGCAGATCGCCGGCCTGATCGGCCGCCGCATGGCGAAGGCCCAGGCCAAGGCGGTCACCGAGGCCGGCGGTGTGGTCGTGGACCTGGCGGCGGAGACCGGAGCCGTGTTCCGGGCCGACGCCGGAACGCTCTGCTACGACGGTTTCCACCCCTCCGCCGACGGCTATCGGGTGTGGGCACACGCCCTGTTCCCCGCGGTCGCGAAGGCAGCGATGCAGGGCGTCTGAGTAGAGGCGCCGGAGCACCAGTGACATGGCGTACCGAAAAGCGTGTGACAAATCTGCACTTCCGACCATGTTACCGGTAAGTAAACTGGGGCCATGCCGGAAGCTGTCATCGTCGCCACTGCCCGCTCCCCCATCGGACGCGCCCACAAGGGATCGCTGAAGGATCTGCGTCCCGACGATCTCGCCACCATGATCGTCGACGCCGCCCTGAACAAGGTGCCGCAGCTCGACCGCACCCTCATCGAGGATCTCTACCTCGGCTGCGGTCTGCCCGGCGGCGAGCAGGGCTTCAACCAGGCCCGCGTGATCGCCACCAAGCTGGGCCTGGACGGCCTGCCCGGTGCCACGATCACCCGGTACTGCTCGTCCTCGCTGCAGACCACCCGCATGGCGTTCCACGCGATCAAGGCCGGCGAGGGCGACATCTTCGTCTCCGCCGGGGTCGAGACCGTCTCCCGCTTCGCCCGCGGCAGCTCCGACGGCCTGCCCTCGGCAGCGCAGGAGCTGGTCGGCGGCGGCTGGCAGAATCCGTACTTCGACGAGGCCCAAGCCCGTACCGCGTCGTTCGCCCAGGGCGGCAAGACCTGGCACGACCCGCGCGAGGACGGCGCCGTCCCCGACATCTACGTCACCATGGGCCAGACCGCGGAAAACCTCGCCCAGCTCAAGAACGTCTCCCGCGAGGAGATGGACGAGTTCGGCGTCCGCAGCCAGAACCTCGCCGAGAAGGCCATCGCGAACGGCTTCTGGGACCGCGAGATCACCCCGGTCACCCTCCCCGACGGCACCGTCGTGTCGAAGGACGACGGCCCCCGCCCCGGCGTCAGCCTCGAGGCGGTCTCGCAGCTCAAGCCGGTCTTCCGCCCCGACGGCCGGGTCACCGCCGGCAACTGCTGCCCGCTCAACGACGGCGCCGCCGCGGTCGTCATCATGAGCGACACGAAGGCCCGCGAGCTCGGCATCACGCCCCTCGCCCGCATCCTCTCCACCGGCGTCACGGCCCTCTCGCCGGAGATCATGGGTTACGGCCCCGTCGAGGCCTCCAAGCAGGCCCTCCAGCGCGCCGGCCTGACCATCGGCGACGTCGACCTCGTCGAGATCAACGAAGCCTTCGCCGCACAGGTCATCCCGTCCTACAAGGACCTCGGCATCCCCCTGGACAAGCTCAACGTCAACGGCGGCGCGATCGCCATCGGTCACCCCTTCGGCATGACCGGCGCGCGCATCACCGGCACCCTGCTCAACTCCCTCGACTGGCACGACAAGACCATCGGCCTCGAAACCATGTGCGTCGGCGGCGGCCAGGGCATGGCAATGGTCCTGGAGCGCATCTGATCCTTCCGCTTGCCCGCCACGAGATCCGCTCGCCTCGCCACGAGATCCGCTCGCGTCGCTACGAGATCCGCTCGCCTCGCCACGGGATCCGCTCGCCTCGCCACGGGATCAAGATCAAGAGCTTGATCTCGTAGCGGGGTGGTGGGTGCGGACCGCCGCTCCCGCCGAGGACCCGGCGACCCGAGCCGGCCGCTGGCGCGTCCGGACCGCTCGGCCCACCGGGCGGCCTGCGTAAGTGGTCGCGCTCGATCTACACTGCTCCCCACATCGACAAACGTCTTCTTGAGGCGGCGGAGTGCGAATGACCTGGCGTGGAGCCTGCGGACGGCTTCAGGTAGCTGCCTCCACCGCTCTGGTGGCGGCGTCCACGGCTCTGGTGGCGGCGTCCACGGCTCTGGTGGCGGCGTCCACGGCTCTGGTGGCGGCGTCCACGGCTCTGGTGCTCGCGGGTGGAGCGGTCCCCGCACACGCCGCCGCGGTGCCGGAAAGCGCGCTGTTGCGGGTGCAGATGGACGCCGGCGGCCCCTACGGTGGCGTGGTCACCACGCGCTTCTGGCTCATCCAGGAGACGCAGGGTGGCGGCCTCCTGGACCAGGAGACAGCCGCCGCTGCCGGGCTGGCGAAGGTCGAGTTGCTTGCGGACGGCGAGGTGGTCGGCACCGCGTCCGGTGACACGTGGACAGCCACGTGGGACACCCGTTCCCACCCGGAGGGAACGGTGCGGTTGACCACGCGGTCCTACGACGAGCAGGGGCGAACGTGGGACGAGGTGATCGACGGCTGGGTCGACCACACCGCGCCCACGTTGCGCGTCTACCAGAACGGGTTCATCAGGGCCGGCGGTGAGATCGCCGTGGAGGCCGCGGACGAGTTCCGCATCAGGCAGGTGCAGCTGCTGTCCGGCGACCGTGTGATCGAGTCCACCGGCGCCTCGGTGACCTTCCTGCACTGGGACCCCGCGGCGGCCGAGGGACCGGCCTCGCTCACCGTCCGTGCCTTCGACACTGCCCGCAACATGACCGAGTACCGGCGGACGATCCTGGTGGACAACACCCGCCCGGTCGTCACTGTCGCCCCGGCCGCCGGAGCCTATCTGCGGGGCATCGTCCCGATAACGGTCACCAGCGTGCGTGACGCCTCGGGAATCGGCCTGTTCGACATCTTCGTCGACAGCACCAACGTCGACTCCGTGACCAAGGCGCCGTGGCGAGGCCGGGTCGACACCAGTTTTCTGGCGGACGGCCGGCACACGCTGCGGTGGTGGGTCGCCGACCGGGCCGGCAACGTCACCGACGTCCGGCGCCCTATCACGATCGACAACCGAAGGCCCACCGTGTCCTTCGGAAAGGCACCGAAGAACAGGGCCCGGGTGACGAAGCGTGTCACCGTCACCGCGAAGGCCGCCGACCGCTTCGGCGTCGCCAGGGTGCAGCTGCTGGTCAACGGCAAGGCCGTCGCGACCGACACCAGGTCCACTTACAAATTCACCCTCAACCCGAAGAAGTACGGCAAGAAGTTCACGGTCCGCCTCCGTGCCTACGACCGCGCCGGGAACGTCAAGTACACGACCACGCGCACCTATCGGCGCTAGAGCCCGCTCCGGGCCGGGCCGGGCCGCTCCGGGCCGGGCCGCTCCGGGCTCCGGGCCGGTCGCGCTCAGACCGGCGCGCTCAGGTCGGCTCGGGGGTGCGGCGGCGGCCCAGGGCGGCGATCACACCCATAGCTGCCAGGGCCACCACACCCACCCATCGCGGCGAGCCACCGACGATATAGAGCAGGTGGTCGTAGAACATGTCCTGCCAGGTCTGGCCGCCCGGACGGCCCAGCAGCCGGCCGAGCAGCAGGACCAGCATGACGATCACGGTCGGCCACGTGAGCATGCCGGCCAGCTGGGCGGCGGCCGACCCCTCCGCTGCACGGCGCCCGGCCCAGCCGGTGACCAGCCAGCCGACCAGGGCACCGAACACGGCGCCAGCGACGGCGACCCAGACCATCCAGGACGGCACCGCCCGGCCGACGGTGAACGCGGTGCCGCCGTCGTAGTAGAGCTTCAGCCCGCCGCGGACCGCACGCACCTCGGCCGCGGCCGGGTAGAGCGCGAAGCCGGGCGCCGAGGCGTCCGGGTGCTCGACGATCCGCCAACCCGCGGCCACCAGCCGGTCGGCCAAACCCGGCACCAGCGCACCGATGTCGCCCGGGCCGGCGGGATCAACCGCGTAGCCGGTCCCGCCGAACTCGACCCGCTCACCCTCCGGCCCCTCCAGGGGCGCCTCGATGACCGTGACCCCCGGAAAAACCGTCCGCTTGATCGCGTCGGCCTGCTCACCGGCCGGCAGCGGCGCGGCGAACTCCCAGCCGATCCGGGTGGCGCCGGCCGCGCCGAAGAGGCCGGCCAGCACCGACACCAGCACCGCGAGCACGACGATCCCCGGGTTGCCGGGGCGGCCCAGACCCGCCCGCAGGCCGCGCCACGACAGCCGTTTCGCGCGGTCCGCACGCACGGCGGAGCGCAACTCCGGCAGGGTCCAGGCGGCCGCCAGCAGATAGCGCAGGCGCACCGCCGGGCCGTGGGCCGCCAGGTCGGACAGGTCCGCGGCCCACTCGGCCCGCTGCCGCTCCCGGAATGCGGCGGGTAGCAGCCTCGCCAGCAGCGCCACGACGGCCCCGTCAGCGGTCACCACGCCAGCCGCCGCGAGCCGGTGCGGGCGCTGCGGCGCTTCTCGGCGGCCGCGACGGCCTCCTGGCCAGCGGTCACGCCGGCCGCGGTGAGCCGGTAGTAGCGACGGCGCGGGCGTCCCTCGACGTACACGTTCACCTCTTCCGCACGGCTGGAGAGCCAGCCGGCGGCCTCGAAGGCGACGAGGATCGGGTAGACGGTGCCGGGTTCGAGGCCGGCCTGCTGAGCGAGGTCGAGTCCGTACCGCTCCTGGGCGGGATCGTCGAGGAACGCCCGCAGCGCCAGCAGGCGCGGGGTCGTCATGCGCAGCGGACTCATGACGCGACCCTAGACCGCTATCCTTAGTTCTGCATAGGGTAGTCGCATGAAGATCCGTGCGATGACACCCGGGGACGAGGCGTTCGAGCAGGCGGCAACGTTGTTCGACGAGTACCGCGTGCACTACGGGGAGGTTTCCGACCCGCTGCGCACCCGGGAGTGGCTGGCGGAGCAGCTGACGGTGGGCCGGCTACGGATGGCCGTCGCCGCGGATGGGGCTCGGCTCGGCGGGCTGATCACCAGTGCTGTGCTGCCGGCGTCACTGCGGCTGGGTGCTGCGTGGTCCGTACGCGATCTGTTTGTTGCTCCTGACCATCGCCGTGCCGGAATCGCTCGCACGCTGCTGGATCATGTCGTAGCTGAGGCTCGCGCCGCGGGCGCACTTCGTGTGTCGCTGGTGACGGAGCCGGAGAACGGCCCGGCGCTGGGCCTCTATCGCGCGGCGGGCTTCCGCCCGGTGGAAGGCCTGGCGCACCTGAGCCTGACCCTCGGCAAGCGCTGAGGGCGGCTGACGGCCGATGTTCAGCTCAGGGCTGCGCGCACCCGGTCGACCTCAGCGGTTGCCCTGGTCAGGACGTCGTCGGAGGGGTCGGCGGCCAGGAGGTCGTCGGCGAGGACGCGGAGCTGGTCGGGCAGTACCAGGTGGTGCATCCGCGGAACCGGGCGGGACGGGCGGTGCTCGGCCTCGGCGCCCAGGTCGGCCAGCTGCTGGACCAGCGTGTGGACCATCTCGGCCCGGGTGCCGGTGCCGGAGGGGGCCGACCATCGGGTCTCCGCCCAGTGGTGGACCAGGGTGAGCAGGCGGTCGATCGAGGTCGCGAAGTCGGACACGGCGTAAAGGTACCCGGGGAGGGGGCAACGCCCCCGTCCGCGGCGGGCGGAGCGGGCGTTGCAGGGGCTCAGGAACGGGACAACGCCCGGTCCGCGGGGAGACGGACCGAGCGTTGCGTGGTGACGACGTGACTGACGTCAGTCGCCGTTCTGGAGGTGTGCCGGTGTCAGTCGTCGCCCTGGAGGTACGCCAGGAGGCGGAGGATCTCCAGGTAGAGCCAGATGAGGCCGACGAGGATGCCGAAGGCCGCGGTCCAGGAGTAGCGCTGCGGAAGACCCATCCGCACGCCCTCCTCGATCTCGTTGAAGTTCAGGATGAAGCTCAGCGAGGCCACCACGATGCAGACGAGGCTGAAGATGTAGCCGATGGGGCCGGCGTCGCGCAGGCCGGTGTTGACCCCGAAGATCGCCAGCACGAAGTTGATCAGCATGACCGCGAAGAGGCCACCCATGATCGCGATGAGCGCCTTGGTGAATTTCGGCGTGGCCCTGATGACCCTGGCCTTGTAGAGCATTGCCATCAAGAAGAAGACGCCGAAGGTGGCGACCACCGCCTGTAGCACGATGCCCTCGAAGCCGAGGATGTTGGTGAAGTACTTACTCACCATGCCGACGAAGACGCCCTCGATCACCGCATACGCCACGACGAGCACCGGGTTGGCCATCCGCATGAACGAGATGACAAGACCGAGCACGAGGCCGGTCAGCGCGGCACCCATCCAGGCCGCGCCGGTGAGCGAGTCCGGGATGAGGTTCCACGCGGCGATCGCGGAGATGCCGGTGATGCCCAGCAGGGTCACCGTCTTGACCACGACGTCGTCGATGGTCATCGGCCGGACGGCCGGCGGAGAAGCGGGATAGCCCGAAGCCGTCGGGTAAGGTTCGCCGTAGCCCGGCTGACCGTAACCCGGCTGGCCGGCCGGCCCGTATCCGGCCGCTCGCTCCCGCTCGGCCGCCTGGCCGAGGCGCGAGAGCACCGGGTTCGATGTCTTCACTGTTTCCAGCCTCCCTTGAGGATGCGGCGCTGTGCCTACCTGTCGCTCAAGAGTAAGCGCTATATCCACATCGCGCCGTACCCCGAAGCTGTGAGCAGGCTGAAAATGCCGTCTGTCATCGCAGGTCAGCGCGGGTTGTGAACAAAATCGCGGCCGCGGCTGCACGCCGCGGCCGCGAGACCGGTGCCCGGGGCGGGTCTCGAACCCGCACGCCTTGTGAGGCAGCCGCTTTTAAGGCGGCCGTGTCTGCCATTCCACCACCCGGGCGGGCCTGCGAACACCGTAGCTGGTGCCGCCCGGGCGGCGGAATCGGCCATGGCTCGCCGTCAGCGCGAGCCGGCGCCGACCTTCTTCGCCGACGGCCTGGTCACCGGCGGCGTGACCTCGGTGAACTCCTCACGCGGGTGGTGCAGCTGGCCCAGTGCCACGGTCTCCCGCTTGAACAGGAACGCCAGGAACCAGTCGGCCAGCACGCGGACCTTGCGGTTCGTCGAGGGGATCCGGCTCACGTGGTAGAGGCGGTGCATCAGCCACGCCGGGTAGCCCTTGAGCTTGATGCCGTAGACGTGCGCGACGCCCTTGTTGATGCCGAGGCCGGCGACACTGCCCGCGTACTTGTGCCGGTACTCCTTGGGAGCACCGCCCAGGACCACCTGGCGGATGTTGTCGGCGAGCACCGTGGCCTGCCGCACCGCGTGCTGGGCGCTCGGTGAGCACCAGGCGCCCGGGTTGGTCAGGTCCGGAACCTGGGCGCAGTCGCCCGCGGCCCAGGCGCCGTCCAGCGGCTCGCCGTCGAGCGTGGCGACCTGGAGGGTGGGCAGGCAGTTGACGTGCCCGCGCGGGCCGAGCGGCAGGTCGGTGCGCTTCAGCATCGGCGACGGCTTGACACCGGCAGTCCAGACGAGCGTCTCGGCGCGGAACTTGTCCCCGTCGGAGAGCTCGATCCGGCCGTCGACGCAGGAGTCCAGGCGGGTCTCCAGGCGCAGGTCGACACCGCGGGCGGCGAGCTGCCGGGCGGCGTACGCGCCCATGTCGGGCCCGACCTCGGGCAGGATCCGGTTGGTCGCCTCGACCAGGATGAAGTGGACCTCCGTGGGGTCCAGCTCCGGGTAGTACTTCAGCGCGTCGGAGACGACGTCCTGCATCTCGGCGAGCGCCTCGATGCCGGCGAAGCCACCGCCGACGAAGACGAAGTTGAGCGACGCCTTGCGGACCTCCTCGTCGGGCGTCACAGCGGCGACGTCCAGCCGGTCGAGGATGTGGTTACGCAGGTAGATGGCCTCGCCGATGGTCTTGAGCCCGATGCCCATGTCGCTCAGGCCGGGGATCGGCAGGGTGCGCGAGACCGAGCCGGGCGCCACGATGATGTGGTCGTACTCCATCTCGTAGGCCGGGCCGTCGATCGGCTGAACCTCGAGCGTCTTGCGGGCGTGCTCGACGCGGGTCACCTCACCGGAGACGATCCGGCACTTCTTCAGCTCCTGGCGCAGCGGCACCACAGCGTGTCGCGGCGAAATGCTCCCGGCCGCTGCCTCAGGCAGGAACGGCTGGTAAGTCATGTGCGGAACGGGGTCGATGACTACAACCTCGGCCCGGTTCCGGTTGAGCTTCTTGGACAGGCGGAGGGCGGTGTAAAGCCCGACGTGACCTGCTCCTACGACAACGATGCGCGGCGGATTCACGCCACCATTGTCGCGCGCGCGGGCCGCTCCATGCGTCGTTCTGTGACCATCGCAACCTTGAAAGTCAAGTGCCTTAGGGCACAGTTTGAGCGGGACTTTCAGCGCCTTCTGACGGCGTGTGCCAGCACGAGCGTCACGCCCACAGCTGCTGCCAGGCCCACCAGGGTCGCCAGTTGGAACGCGTCGCCACCCAGATCGGCGGTGAGCCCCAGAGCGAGCACGATCAGCACCGCGGAGATCAGGATCACCACTCCCGCGCGGCCCAGCCAGAGCCCCGGCACGTCGAGGTTGACCATCGCGTCGTACGGCAGGAGGGCGGCGAGCGCGGTCAGGGTGTGCGCCAGGTAGAGCAGCGCGGCGAGGACGAGGACCCGCCACAACGCCACCCGCGAGTCGAAACCGGCCGTGTCGACGATCCAGCCGCCGACGGCGAAGAGGGCGGAGGCCGTACCGCCGCGGCCCCGGGGTGACACAGCGGGCCAGAGCGCGACCAGGGCGAGCACGATCAGATAGCGGCCGGAGAGCAGCTCGATCGGCCAGGCGACGACCATGGCGAGCAGCCCACAGAGCAAAATTCCGAAGCGGACCAGCACGGGTACGGCAGTCGCGCGCCCCGCAGCGACGCGAACCCGGTCCACCCGGCGGGCGATCGCGGTCAGCACGTCAGCGCCCCCTCGGTGCGGAGGCCATCCGGGCCACGTCCCGCAGCACCAGGTCCAGGCTGCCGGCACCGGCCCAGGACACCACCGGTACGCCATGCTCGCGCAGCCTGCCCAGCACGTTCTCCCGTTCGACCCGCCACAGCCGGGTGGCCATCGGCGTCCACTGGTTACGGACCGGCGGGGCGGCGTCGGGCGGCAGCGTGTCGACGGCGACGGTGTAGCGGCCGGACTGGGTGAGCTGGGCCAGCATGTCGGCGGCGCGCGGGTCGACGAGCGGGGAGAGCACGACGACGAGCGCTGACGACGAGACGTTGTGCAGGCCGTAGACGTGCTCGTACTGCTCGGACTCCACGGGGTCGGCGCGGACGTCGAGCAGCCACTCCAGGACGGTCAGATACTGGCGGCGGCCGGAGGCGGCGCGCAGCCGGCGGGCACCGGCGCCGTACTCGAGCAGGGAGACCCGGTCGCCACGGTGCAGGTAGTGCTCGGCGACAGCGGCGGCGGCCCGGACCGTGGTGTCCAGGACCGAGGACTTGCCGCGTACACCGCCGGGCAGGCCGACGTCGCCGAGCACGTCGAGCAGGAGCAGCACCTCAGCGTCCCGGTCCGACAGCGTGTACGCCACGTGCAGGTCCCGGGTCCGCAGCGAGACCCGCCAGTCGATGCGGCGCAGCCGGTCGCCGGGTGCGAACTGCCGGACGCCGGCCAGCTCACCGCCCTCGCCCGGCCGCCGGGAGCGGTGCGCGCCGACCAGACCCGCCGCGGCGGGCATCGCCTCGGTCGCGTTGAACGGCTCGGTCACCGGGTAGACGCGGACGCCGCGCGCGGGGGTGACCACCGGGCGGGAGGCGAGCAGGCCACCGCAGGCCGCGGCACGGGCGGCGGCCGGTCCGACGTCCTGCCGGCCCCAGCGCAGCGCCTCGCCCGGCAGGTCGATGGCGGCCCAGCCGTCGGACGGCACGGTGATCGCGAACGGCCGGTCGGCCTGCTCCAGCCGCAGCCACGGCGAGGTACGCGTACGGACGACGACCAGGTCGTAACCGACCGCCTCGGGGTTCGCGACGGTCAGCCCGGCCTCGACCTCGCCGCCCTCGACGATGTGGTCCTCGCCGGTGGTGATGGTGATCTCGGGAGCCGCGCGTGGGGTGCGGCGCAGGTTGAGGGCGGCGCCGATCGCGAACGGCGCGGCGAGCAGCACCAGGTCGACCCGGCCCAGCGCCACCCCGAGCAGCAGCAGCACGCCGGTGAGCACGACCGTACGGCCGAGCGCCCGGGTGGGCACCCAGGCCTGGCGGTCGGCCGGCTCCACAACCGCGGGCGGCGACGGATCAGTCATGCCGCGCGTACGTCGGAAGCGCACCACTGGCCGGTGCGGGCACCGCGGAGAGCACCTCCTGCACCACGAACGCCGGGTTGACCTGACGCAGCCACATCTCCGGCCGCAGCGTTATGCGGTGCGCCAGCGCCGGCACGGCGACGTCCTTCACGTCCTCCGGCACCACGTAGTCCCGGCCGGCCATCGCGGCACGGGCACGGGCCAGCAGCAGCAACGCGAGGGAGCCACGGGGTGACGAGCCGACCAGCACCGCGCCGTGCTCCCGGGTGGCCGAGGTCAGCGAGACGATGTAGCGGCCGATGGAGTCCTCCACCGCCACCGACTCCAGCGCGGCCTGCATCAGCTGGAGGGTCTGCGCGTTCACCACCGGGGCGAGCTGGGCCTCCTCCTGGCGCCGCGACATCCGGCGGCGCAGGACGTCCCACTCCTCCTCGGCAGTCGGGTAGCCGAACGACACCCGCAGCATGAAGCGGTCCAGCTGGGCTTCGGGCAGCGGGTACGTGCCCTCGTACTCGATCGGGTTGGCGGTCGCCACCACGTGGAACGGCGGGTCCAGCCGGTAGGTCACACCCTCGACCGAGACCTGCTTCTCCTGCATCGCCTCCAGCAGGGCGGCCTGGGTCTTCGGCGGCGTCCGGTTGATCTCGTCGGCCAGCAGCATGTTGGTGAAGATCGGCCCGGCCCGGAACGAGAAGTCGCCCTTGCGCTGGTCGTAGAGGAAGGAGCCGGTGACGTCGGCGGGCAGCAGGTCGGGGGTGAACTGCAGCCGGCGGAAGTCGAGTCCGAGTGCCTGCGCGAAGCAGCGGGCGGTGAGCGTCTTGCCGAGACCGGGCAGGTCCTCCAGCAGCACGTGACCGCCGGCCAGGATGCCGGCCAGCACCAGCTCCAGCGACTCCCGCTTGCCGACCACCACGGTGCCGACGGAGTCGAGAATCGATCCGGCCAGCCGCCCGACCTCGTACGGGGGAAGAGCCTGGGTCACCGGCACGCCTCTCTCACAGTCTTTCCAGTGCGTTCACAAGGGCCTCGATGTCGCGCGACCGGAGGCCACGCCGACCCGGGTCGGACAGCGCCGACCAGAGTTCCTCCCCGAGCAACTCCCGGGCGCGGCGGGGGTCACTGGCCCGGGTGACGCCGTGCCGCAACCGCAGCCGTTCGTCGGTCAGCTCGGCGAGCACCGGCAGAACGTTACGCGCATAAAGATCAGGGTCCGAATGTGCCTGGTCCAGGTTCCGCTCCCAGCGGCGGACGGCGGAGCGAAGGGCGTCGACGGCACGTGTTTCCGGTGACTTGGTCTGGGAGCGCAGGCGCGGCACGGGCGGCGGCGCGACCTGCGAGGCGGCATACATGATCACGCGGAGGCCGATCAGGGCGGCGATGATCAGCACCAGCGGGATGCTGACCGAGGCGGATCTGAGGCCGGCCACGATCACCACTGTCGTCACGCCGATCAGCAGCGCCTCACCCAGCAGCCGGGGAACCCGCGAGCGGCGCTTCTCCACGACGACGACCTCTTCGACCGGCGCCTGCGGTGCCGCCGCCCCGAAAAGATCATCCAGTCCCGCGTCGCTCATGCCGGCACTCCACTGCGGTCGGTGCCGAGGTCGGTGCGGAGCCGTTGCAGGGCCAGCCGTGCCTGGGTGCGCATCTGGTCATCCACGGTGTGCGTCGCATACCGCGCCTCGCGATAGACCTCCAGCAGCGCCGCGAGCACTCCCGCGTCCACCTGCTGCTCGGCGAGCAACCGTCCGACCAGGTCGGTGGGGCTGTCCCCCGGGCTACGCGGGGTACCGGCAGCGGCGGCCGCGTCCTCCAGGCGCACCCAGCAGGCGATCACGGCACGGCGCGGGTCGCGGTCGGTGTCCGAGAGCTCCTCCAGGCCGGCGTCGAGGGCGGCCACCAGGTCCTCGGCGGTCCGTGGCGGCCGGCGCTGGTCGCGCCGCCCGCTGCGCCGGCCACGCCGGCGCAGGTGATCGCGGATCAGCGCCCACGACAGGCCCACCACCATCGCGACGCCGGTGACGCCGAGCACACCGAGCGCCGCGTTGCCCATCCAGCTGGGCAGGCTGCGGGCCGCCTCCGGCACCGGCTCCTCGGTGGGTGCCAGGGTGGGTTCCCTGGTGCGGGGCGGCAGCAGGGGCGGCGCGGTGGTGGTCGCGGTCGCCTGCGGGGTGATGTTGTCCAGCTGGGGCGACGACCGGGTGGCGGCCAGCGAGAGCACGAAGAGCAGCCCGACGACGGCGGCCAGTGGCCACCATCGGCGCAGTGCGGCGAGGTCCATGCGGGGGCTCAGATCCGTGACTCGAGGATTGTCGGCGCTCGCATCATGCCAGGCCCGCCAGAGCCTTCGCACGGGCGAACACCCCGTCCAGCATCGCCGGGGTGAGCCTGCCGGTGAACGTGTTCTGCTGGCTGACGTGGAAACATCCCAGCAGATCCGGTGCGCCGGGGACGCTGACCAGGGCGCCGTGCCCGAATTTCGGGCGGGGCACGGGTGGGCGCACGCCGTACGCCGAGATCATCGCCGGCCACCACGCCTGCCAGGCGAACCCACCGAGAGCGACCACCACGCGCAGACTGGGTTTGATCAGTTCGAGCTCGCGCCGCATCCAGGGTGCGCAGGTGTCACGCTCGGAGGGCAGGGGCTTGTTGTCCGGAGGGGCACAGCGCACCGCCGCGAAGATCCGGGTGTGCCGCAGCTCCAGCCCGTCGTCGGCGGCCACGCTCGTCGGCTGGTTGGCCAGCCCGGCACGATGCAGCGCGGCGATCAGCACGTCGCCGGAGCGGTCACCGGTGAAAAGGCGCCCGGTGCGGTTGCCACCGTGCGCGGCCGGCGCGAGGCCGAGGATGGCGATCGCGGCGTCCGCGACGCCGATGCCGGGCAGCGGGCGGCCCCAGTACTCCTGATCCCGGAAGGCCGCACGGCGCGTGACGGCAATGTCAGTACGCCATGTGACCAGGCGAGGGCAGGCGAAACAGTCAGCGATCCTGGCGTCGAGCACGCTGAGTGAGGCGGCGTCGGCCGCCTGTGCGGCAACCCCGTCGGGGGTACGGGCGGACGCGTCGGACGGAAGCACCCGAACAGCACAACATCCCGCCGCGTCCACGGCGCACCCGGGTCAGCCTTGGAGACGACGCGGGGCGCCCACCCGGGCGCCCCGCGATCAGTTCCGGTCTCGTCAGACGGCCTTCAGGCAGAGCAGGTAGCCCTTGCCGTCGACGCTGGCGATGACGAAGCCCTCCTCGCCCTCCTTGAGCTTGGCGTTGAAGACCGCGTCACAGGCGGTGCTGTTGACGTTCTTCTCGCCGTCGACCCGGCCGAGCACCGTGTACTTCGCGTCGGCCGAGGAGCACTCGGTGACCTCGGCGTCGACCTCGCTGGCGGTGTCCTTCATCTCGGACTTGACCGCGATGCAGTCGCCGGCCTTGGCGTCCTTGGTGGGGTCGCTGGAGAGCAGGCTGCCCAGGAAGGTCTTGACCAGCACCACGACGACGATCGTGATCACGATGCTGAGGGCCTTCTTGACCCACGACTTCTTCTTCGGCGCTTCGGGCTGCACCGGAGCCTGGAAGTCGCCGCCCGTGTTCGGCGGCGGGAAACCGGGTGCACCGGCATTGGGCGGCGGGAAGCCGGGTCCGCCTGCGTTGGGCGGCGGGAAGCCACCGGCCTGCTGGTAGCCCTGCTGAGCGTCGCCCTGCTGCGGATAACCCGGCTGCGGGTAACCCTGCTGCTGCCCCTGCTGCGGGTAGCCCTGCGGCTGGCCCTGCTGGGGCTGGCCCTGGGGATACCCCTGCTGGGGCTGGCCCTGCTGCGGGTAACCCTGCTGGGGCTGGCCCTGGGGGTAGCCCTGCTGCGGGTAACCGGGCGCGCCGCCGTGCGGCGGCGGGTAGGCCTGCGCACCGGTGTTCGGCGGGTATGCGCCGCCGGGCTGGCCGGGCACAACCGGGTCAGTCATGGGGTTTCCTCAGATATCGAAGGGTTGCAGCCGTGAGCCGACCGCCAGCACGGGAGCGTAGCGACCGCCATCGCTCCCGCGCGACCCCATAACCAGGCTTTATTTACCGCTGGACGACGTGGTTGAGGGACTTGTGGCCGGACTCACCTGGGAACTGGCTGAAAGTGACGGCGACGGAACCAGGCTCGCGGATCCGTCGGGAGCCGGCACCACGAACGGGGCGTCGTCGGGGCAGCGCGGGTAACCGCGCTGCTTGCTCTCCGTCCAGTCCCCGGTCAGGTCGTCGGTGCAGTAGGAGTTGCCGAGCTCGATCGACTGGCCGTTCTGGTCGTAGAGCTGCGCGCCCCGCACGAGGCGGCCCTGCTCGTCGTAGACGAAGATGTCCTCGACGTGATCGAACTCGCTCACGTAGTTGGCGTCCATGTAGCCGGAGTCGCGGCTGCCGCCGTCCATCTCGGAGAACCCGACGACAGCGAAGACCACCAGGAACGCGGAGACCGCACCGAGCACGCGGCGGTGCACCCGCCGGGTGAGCGGACCGCGGCTGCCCAGCCAGATCGAGCCGACCACGAACGAGGCAAGCACCAGCAGCGCGACGAGCTCGTTGTCGGCCAGGCGAGGCAGTAGCCCGAGCGGGCCGCTGCGGTCACCGAAGAAGTAGGCGAAGGCCATCGCGGCCAGATATCCCCGGAGCACCCACCAGGCTGGGCGGAGCAGAACGAGGAAGTCGGAGGCTTTCCCGTACCCAAGAAGTGGCCCGACCCGATCGTCGGCCTGCCGCATCACCTCGCCGAAGCGCCCCCGCAGCCTGGCGTAGCGCGCTCGCAGCCCGGCGAAACGCACCCGTGCCGCCGCCGGCCGCGGCACGGAGCCGGTGATCCCGGCGGTCGCGAGCAGTTCGGCGGCGTAGGCCTGCGGTGTTCCAAGTCGGTCAGCCAGCGTGCCGCCGCCCTCGGCCAGCACCTCGGCCAGATGTTCGGGCAGGTCCTCGAGCAACTCCTCGCGGGTGGCCGGCGGCAGGCCGGCGAGCGCCTGACGCACCTCCTCGACGTAGTCGGAGATCTCGTCCTGTGCCGTCCGGTTCACGCCTTCCCCCGCTCGCGAAGCAGATCATTCATGATCGATGCGAAGCCCTGCCAGATCTTGCCGGAGCGCTGCAATTCGGCGCGGCCGGCCTCGTTGAGGGCGTAGTACTTACGGTGTGGCCCCTCGTCGCTGGGCACCACGTAGCTGTTCAGGAGGCCGCTGGTGAACAGGCGGCGCAGCGTGCCGTAGACGGAGGCGTCGCCGACGTCCTCGAGGCCGGCGGAACGTAACCGGCGCAGGATGTCGTAGCCGTAGCCGTCCTCTTCGCGCAGCACAGCGAGCACTGCCAGATCGAGCACGCCCTTCAGTAGCTGTGTCGGATCCACGCGACGCACACTACTGTGCAATACGAAGTACCGTCAACAGCGCGGTAGCACCGCTCAGCGCGGGAGGGCCGCTCAGCGCGGATGGGATCAGGCGAGGCCGAAGGCGATACCGTCGAGGATGTCGTGCTCGGAGGCGATCACGAAGGCGTGGCCGGAGCGCTCCTGGATGATCTGCATGATCAGGGCACCGGCACCGATCACGTCAGCGCGACCGGGATGCATCACCGGCAGGGCGCGCCGATCAGCAACGGTCATCTTCAGAAGCTCCTGGGCGAGCCGGGAAACGTCGGCTGACTCGACCCGGCTGTGGTGAATACGCTGTGAGTCGTACACCTCAAGGTCGTGAGCCAGAGCGGCAACGGTCGTGACCGTGCCCGCCAGACCGACAAGCGTCTTGGCTGAATGTCCGGAAACGGCCGCCAGCGCGGTGTCCACCGCCGCCGTGATGTCCGCCCGGGCCGCGGCGATCTCGGCCCATGTCGGTGGATCACTGTGCAGGTGGCGCTCGGTCATCCGGACACAGCCGATGTCCATCGAGATCGCGCGTTCGACGGTCGCGGTGCCGGTGACGAACTCGGTCGAGCCACCGCCCAGGTCGTAGACGAGGTAGGGCCCGTCGGCGTCCAGACCCTGCACCGCGCCGAGGAAGGAGAGCTGGGCCTCCTCCTCGCCGGTGATCACCTCAGGATCGACGCCCAGCACACCGCGCACCATGTCGCGGAAATCCTGTGCGTTGGAGGCGTCCCGGCTGGCCGAAGTCGCACACATCCGCACCCGGCTGACGCCCAGCTCGGCGATCTCGGCGGCATAGCCGAGCAGCGCCTGGCGGGTGCGCTCGATCGCGGCCGGAGCGAGCAGGCCGGTACGGTCGACCCCCTCCCCCAGCCGCACGATCTCCATCCGGCGGGCAACATCGGTCAGCTCGTCCCCGGTCACGTCGGCGATCAGCAGGCGGATCGCGTTCGTGCCGCAGTCGATCGCGGCCACCCTCATAGCTTCAGCAGCATTCTCGTGTTCCCCAGGGTGTTCGGCTTGACCCGTTCCAGGTCGAGGAACTCGGCGACACCCTCGTCGTACGAGCGCAGCAGCTGCTCGTAGACCGAGTGCGGCACCGGCGCCCCGTCGATCTCGGCGAACCCGAACGAACCGAAGAACCGGGTCTCGAAGGTGAGGCAGAAGACCCGGTTCACACCCAGCTCACGGGCCTGTTCGAGAAGGGCGGCGACGATGCCGTGGCCGATTTTCTCACCGCGGCGGCTCGGGTCGACGGCGACCGTACGGATCTCGGCGAGGTCCTCCCACATCACGTGCAGGGCACCGCAGCCGACCACCTTCTCGCCGTCGTCGGCGACCCAGAACTCCTGAACGGCCTCGTACAGGGTGACGGTGGCCTTGCTGAGCAGCCGGCGGTCGGTGGTGTACGCGTCGACCAGCGCACGGATCGCCTTGACGTCCCCGGTACGCGCTCTACGAATCAGCATCGCCGTGCACGCATGATCCGCCGGCCCAGTAGGGTCCGATCGCGTCCCGCACCTCGTCGCCGAACGGGTTCACACCCGGGCCGGCGGCGAGCGCGTGCCCGAGGTGGACGTGCAGGCACTTCACGCGGTCGGGCATGCCACCCGCCGAGACGTTCGCGATCTCCGGAACGTCCTCGATGGCCGTACGCCGGTCCAGATAGTCCTGATGCGCCTCGGCATATCGTTTCGCCAGCACCGGATCGGTACTGAGCCGCTCCTGCATGTCCCGCATCACGCCGGCGGACTCCAGCCGGCTGCACGCCGCGGTGGCGCGCGGGCAGGTCAGGTAGAAGAGCGTGGGGAACGGCGTCCCGTCGTCCAGGCGCGGCGACGTCTCCACCACATCCGGGTTGCCGCACGGGCATCGGTGCGCGATCGCACGGGTGCCGCGCGGGCGGCGGCCCAGCTGGGCCGCGACGACGTCGAGATCGGCCGGGGAAGGGCCAGGGTTTGCTGCTTCAGCCATCAGTTGGCGGGCTCCGCATTCGCGGCTTGGACGCTGCTCCACAGCGTGTCGTACCAACGGTCCGGGGCGGCCGCCGGCGCATTCTTCGCGGCGTCGCTAGCGGCACCGTCGTCATCGTAATAGACCACCACGGGGGTCTCTCCGGGACGGACGTAGAAGTACGTGTCGCGCGCCTGGATCCGGAGATACTCCGGGTCCTTCCATTTCTCCAGGTCCTTGGCCGTGGCGTCGATGTCCGCCCGCTTCGCGGCCTTGGCCCGCTCCATCTCGGCGATCTGCGTCTCCTGCTCCAGATACACCCGCAGGGGGTAGGTGTATGCCAGGGCCAGGGCGACGAACACCGCGATCAGGATGGTGGCGCGGCCGGTCAGGGCGCGCTGGCGAGGTGCCTCCGTGCGCTTCGCGGCTGCGCCGCCGGCAGAGGCAGGGGTACGACGTGACGACGGCACGCGGACCGGACCTGTGTTCCGATTCCGGGTGTCCCTGCTGCGCTCGCGGCTCCGCGTGGTGGCGGGTGTGCTCTTGCTCCCGGCGGCGGTCTGACGGCGGGCCGGACCCTGCCCGCTCGGCATGCGGCGTTGCGTCATCTCTGCCCTCCCGCTCGCCGTCACGTGCATGGCTCGCTCGCCGCTCCGTGCCCTGGCTCGCTCGCCGTCACGTGCGCGACCCGCTCGCCGTCACGTGTCGTGGCTCCCGCCCGGGAAACCTATGTCGCCCGGGACGGGAATCACAACTTCATGATCTGTCGCTGAGGTGTCAGCTGACGCGGTAACGCGGGAACGCGCCCGCACCGGCGTACCGGGCGGCGGTCTCCAGCTGCTCCTCGATGCGGAGGAGCTGGTTGTACTTGGCGACGCGGTCCGAACGGGCCGGTGCACCGGTCTTGATCTGGCCGGAGCCGACCGCCACCGCGAGGTCGGCGATGGTGACGTCCTCGGTCTCGCCGGACCGGTGCGACATCATGGTCTTGAAGCCGGCACGGTGGGCCAGGTCCACGGCGTCCAGGGTCTCGGTCAGCGAACCGATCTGGTTCACCTTCACCAGGACCGCGTTGCCGGCGCTCTCGGCGATGCCGCGGGCGATGCGCTGCGGGTTCGTGACGAACAGGTCGTCGCCGACGATCTGGATCTTGTCGCCGAGCTGCGCGGTCATCGCGCTCCAGCCGGCCCAGTCGTCCTCGGCCAGCGGGTCCTCGATGGAGACGATCGGGTAGTCGGCGGCGAGCTTCGCGTAGTAGGCGATCATCTCGTCGGTCGACTTCGGCGCGCCCTCGAACAGGTACGCCCCGTCCTTGTAGAACTCGGTCGCGGCGACGTCCATGGCCAGGACGATGTCGCTGCCCAGGCTGAAGCCGGCGGCCTGCACGGCCTCGGCGATCAGGTCGAGCGCGGCGGCGTTGGCCGGCAGGTTCGGCGCGAAGCCGCCCTCGTCGCCCAGGCCGGTGGAGAGGCCCTTCTTCTTCAGCACCGACTTCAGCGCGTGGTAGACCTCCGCGCCGGTGCGCAGCGCCTCACGGAAGGTCGGAGCGCCGATCGGGGCGATCATGAATTCCTGCACGTCGACGTTGGAGTCGGCGTGGGCGCCACCGTTGACGATGTTCATCATCGGGACCGGCAGGACAGCGGCGTTCGGGCCACCGACGTAGCGGAACAGCGGCAGCTCGGCGGAGAGCGCGGCGGCCTTGGCGACGGCGAGCGAGACGCCCAGGATCGCGTTGGCGCCCAGCTCCGACTTGGTGTCGGTGCCGTCCAGGTCGAGCATCTTCTGGTCGATGAGGCGCTGCTCGCTCGCCTCGTAACCGATCAGCTCGTCGGCGATCTTGTCCTCGATGTTGGCGACCGCCTTCTCGACACCCTTGCCGAGGTAGCGGCCCTTGTCACCGTCGCGGAGCTCCAGCGCCTCGAAAGCACCCGTGGACGCTCCGGAGGGCACTGCGGCGCGGCCGACCGTGCCGTCGTCCAGGCCGACCTCGACCTCGACGGTGGGGTTGCCCCGGGAATCGAGGATCTCGCGGGCGACGATAGCTTCAATGGTGGCCATTAGTCGTGTCGCTCCCTAACAGTTGGGACGAATTCAGTTCCGGTCCGCGACCCTGCGGGCCGACCACGACCCTGAGCGTATCGAGTCCGGCATTCACACGTTCGCGGGGCCGGTGAACTCCTGCCGCCCTTCCGTTCCCCTCTCCGCCCTGCTCCCGCTTCCTCCCCGCGGCGCCCGCCCTTGTTCCCGGCGTCCGTCCCACGGCCCCGCCCTTGCTCCCGGCGTCCGTCCCACGGCCCCGCCCTTGCTCCCACCGCCCCGCCCTTGCTCCCGGCTTCCTTCCCGCGTCTTCCTTCCCGCGGCTTCCGTTCCGGCCGGTGAACTCCTGCGCCGGTATCCCTCAAACCCTCGCCGCGCCTGCCGAAGCTGTGGGCACTATGACCAGTAGCCTGTTTCCCGCCGACGGCATGCACGTCGAGATGGACACCGAGGACAAGCGGTTCGCCGACGTCCGGGTGGTCCGGGTCACCGACGCTGTCGTGACACTGTCCCTCGCCCTGGACGACGTACCGCCGATCGGCTCCACGGTGACCTTCCGCTGGCCGGCCGCACCCCGTGGCCGGTACGCGGTCAAAGCCACGGTGACCTCCGCCAGCGAGAACCGGGTCGAGTTCCGGCTCTGCGACGAGCCGGTCATCGAGCAGCGCCGCAACTACGTACGAGGCGGCGGCGGCGAAGACGTCCTCCTCGTACGCCCCGGCAAACGCGAGTCGATCGGCCGGGTCCACGACATCAGCGAGGGCTCGGTCCGCGCCCATTTCACCGACGTCGACCTGCGCCCCGGCCAGGAGATGCGCCTGCGGGTCCAACTCGGCTCCGAGGTCGTCGAGTTCCCCGCCACCGCGATGCGGGTCAGCGCCATCCGCCAGCAGGTGCCGTTCCGCGGACCGCTCTCGGTCGAGATGGTCGCCATCTTCGAACAGGACGAACGCCAGGCGAAAATCATCAGACGGTACGTGCTACGCCAGCAGGTAGCCCGCGCCCGCGACGCCGCCGCAGCAGCCGCCGCCTTCTACGCCGTCTGAAATCCCACCGGATGGACGCACCCTCCCCCGGAACAACACCGCCTCACAAACCGAACAGGCGAAGCCGAACGCCCCAAACCGCATCAAAAGTCACAGATGCCCCGCCACACGGGCTGAACGCCGCACAGCCAGACGCCGCCGGCACAGAGCCGGGCGCCGCCGCACGGGAGCCGGGCGCCGCGGGCTGAGCCGCCGCCGCACGTGCCGGGCCGCCGCACGAGCCAGCGCCCCCGCGCAAGCCGGACCCCGCACGGACCGGGCGCCCGCGCGGGTCAGACGCCGAGCAAAGTGCGCAGGTGGCGAGGCGGCGGCGACCCGTGTGCCAGCATCGCGTCGTGCCAGGCTCTCGGGGTGGCGCCGAAGGGGCGGGCCGCCGCGATCGCTGCCATCTCCGTGTAGCCGACGAAGTAGGTGGAGAGCTGGGTGGAAGTCAGCAGAGCCCGCCGCCACTTGCCGGCCGCCTCGCCCTCCTCCTGGAAGCCGCGGCCGGTCATCAGGGCCATCGCCTCGGACTCGGGCAGGTCCTCGCAGTGGGTGAGCTGGTCGATGATGGCGTTCAGGCTCATCCGCAGCTGCATCTTGAGCTGCTGCAACTTGACCGGGACGCCGCCGAAGCCGAGGCCGGTCATCAGCTCCTCGGCGTAGA
Organism: Actinoplanes sp. GCM10030250; assembly: GCF_042666575.1. NCBI lineage: Bacteria > Bacillati > Actinomycetota > Actinomycetes > Micromonosporales > Micromonosporaceae > Actinoplanes > Actinoplanes sp. GCM10030250. The sequence goes on from NZ_JBHTDO010000017.1 coordinate 171,241, forward strand.
CCGCCCAGCCCTCGACGAACGGCCCGGACAGGCCGAGCGAGCGGACGCGGGTGGCGGCGCGGAAGCGGCGGGAGTGGGCGATCTGCAGGAAGTGGCCGGGCATCGCCTCGTGGACGGTCAGGTTGCGCAGCATCTCGTTGTTGTACTCGCGGTAGAAGCTGGCGATGCGCTCCGCGGGCCAGTCCGCCGGGGCCGGGGCGATGCAGTAGAAGGTCGGCACGTCAGCCGTCTCCAGAGGGCCGGGCGGGTCGCAGTAGGCCACGGCGACGCCCCGGGCGAACTCCGGCATCTCCTCGATGACGCACGGGTCGTCCACCAGCGACACGATGTCGTGCCGGCGGACGAACTCGGTCGCCTCGTCCATCGTGACCTTGGCGAGGCCGAGGATGGAGTTGTTGTCCGGGTGCTGCTCGGCGATGGTGGCGAGCGCACGCCGCACCGATTCGTCGGTGGCCGGCCCGCCGACCAGCTCGGCCGAAGCCGCCCGCAGCTCCTCGCTGACCCGGTCCACGTTTTTCCGGGCCCGGGAGAGCACCTCGGCGGCGGAGAGCTCGGTGTCGAGGGTGTGCCAGAGCCGCGCCTCCCAGAGGCGGCGGCCCAGCCGGGGGTCGCGGCCGGGCTCGACGCTGTCGAGCAGCCCGCGCAGCCAGCCGTCGAACTCGCCGAGCGCGGCCAGCGCGGCGGCCGACGCCGGCTCGACCACACCGGACATCCCGGGGGCCTGTGCGAGCAGGGCGGGCACCTCGTCGCGGATCAGCGCGGCCGTGCCGTTGAACTGGCCGGCGGCGGTCTCGGCGTGGATGCGGGGCACGTCGTTCAGCACGGCACGGGCGGTGGCGAGCGCGTCGGGGATGGCGGCGAGACGGCCGGCCAGGCTTTCCAGGCGCTCCTCGACCGGCGCGAACGGGCGGGCCATCAGGCCGTGCAGCAGCGGGCCCGGATTGTGCTCCAACGGGTTCCACTCGTGCTCGCGGACCTCGGTCAGCTCGAAGAGCGCCTGCTCCACCCGGGCCGAGAGGATGGCGTGGTCCACCTGGTCCTCGGCGGGCAGGCCGTCGGCGTCGACACCGCTGAGCACGTCGGCGGCGTCACGCAGCATGGCGGCCCGAGTGGTGGCACCGGACGCGGAGAGGTCGGGCAGACGGCTGTCGAAGCGGTGATCCCCCGCATAGGACGCGGTCGCGGGATTGCTTTCCAGCAGGGCGTCGACGATGCGCTCGGCGAGCTTCACGAACTCCGGCATGCCGAGAAACCTACTCGGAGGGACCGACATTTTCCGCCGCACGCACCGCGTCGGCATAGGCGAGTGCCGCCCGGCGCAGCTCAGCCTCGGGATCGAGGCCGGCGGCACGGGCCTGGGCGACCACCGTCAGCAGGGCAGAACCAAGATCTTCACCAACAGGCAGGGGTACGCCCAAAGCGCTCCGCTCCACCCGATGCAGGATCTTCGCCGCCAGGGCGAGCGCGGGCTGGCTGAGCGCCACCCCGTCCAGTACGGAGTCCCGCTCCTTCTCCGCCCGCTTGATCCGCTCCCAGTTGGCGGTGATCTCCTCGATGCCCTCGACCTGCTCGCCGGCGAAGACGTGCGGATTGCGCCGCACCATCTTGTCCACGAGCCCACCGGCCACGTCGTCGATGTTCCAGCCGTGCCCGTCGGGCTGATCCTCGGCGAGCCGGGCGTGCAGCACCACCTGGAGCAGTACGTCACCGAGCTCCTCGCGCAGCGCGCCCAGGTCACCCGCCTCGATCGCGTCGTACGCCTCGTAGCTCTCCTCGAGCAGGTAGGGCGCGAGCGTCTGGTGTGTCTGCTCCCGTTTCCACGGGTCGCCGCCGGGCGAGGCCAGCCGGTCCATCACCGCGACCGCGTCGAGCAGCCGAGCGCCGGGCGGGTCCCACGAGCCGTACATCAGCTCCAGTTCGGCCAGTGCCGGCTCCCGGGCCAGCCGCAGGCCGAGTTGCCGGGCGAAGTCCTGGTCACCGCCCGGTCCGGCCAGCCAGACGGCGGCCGCCTGTCCGGCGATGGCGTCGAGGAACCCTTGCGCGTCGGTGTCGAGCAGGGTGACCGGCACACCTGTCACCCGCAGCGCCTCGGCCTGCTCGCTGTCGGCGGCGGCGAAGACGGGGTACGCCCGGACGACATCCCAGGCCTGCGCCGTGAGCAGCCCGGCGGGCAGTCGCGGCGAGGTGACGAGCAGGACGATCCGGGTGCTCAAGAGGCGTCGACCACCGGGGCCCGCTCGTCGTCGCCGACCTCGGCGGACAGCAGCGGGATCGCGCCACCGCTGGCCGTCGAAGCGCTGAGCAGGTTCAGTTCGAAGGGGTGGTACCGCGGGTTGACCACCACGTTCCACTCCTTCACGACCGTCTCGACCTCGCTGCGGACGGCACCGGCCAGCGCCACGGCCTGCTTGTTCGACGGGTTGACGGTGGCCTGCCAGGCGGCGAAGTCCTGGCCCGGCTCGATGCCACCGTTGGCGGCGAGCCGGTCGTAGATCATGCGCAGGTCCTGCTCGGCGGGCTCGGCGGGCACCTTGATCGCCTGCTCCAGCGCACCGCGGTAGGCGTCGACCTGCGCGGTCAGCCGGACGAACTCACTGCCGGCGGGCAGCTTCATCTGCTCGGCGACCTGGTCGTACGCCAGTCCGGCCGGCAGCGACACCTGGTGCCGCTCCGCCACCTCGGCGTAGAGCCGCTGGCTGACCAGGGCACGGACCACATCGGTACGCGAGACGGGCATCTGCACCGGCGGCGCGGTGATCGTCGGCGCCGGTTCCACGGGCAGTCCGCTGTCCCGGCGCTTCTTCTCGTCGTCGCGCTGCTTGGCCTCGGCAGCGGCGGCCGCCTGCTCGGCGGAGTCGGTCAGGCCGTCGCGCACCTCGTCCCAGACCTCCTGGACGCGCTGCTCCGACACCTGACCACCGTCCCCGATGTACGCGGCGACGTTCGGCTCGGAGCGGCAGGCCGAAAGCCCGCCCACGGCGAGAGAAGCGGCGACAACAGCGGAGGCGAGTCGGCGAGCACGCAACATGGTCAAACTGTCTCACGCGCAATGTGACCTACGTCGCCCGCCCCCGCCACGCCCACCCGCACCAGCCGAAATCCCCCGATCCAGTGACCCCGCCCCCGGCTCAAACCTTGGCCGGGGCGGGCACCTCGCCGAGGACGTCCTTGAGCAGTTGGCCGCACCACTGCAGCAACGCCTGATCGCGCAACGGCTCGCCACCCACCCGCCTGGTGCTGGGGCGCGGGACGCTCACCTGATCGTTAGCGGTCTTGTAGACGGAGTCGGGGTGGTAGCGCTTCAGCCGCATCTGCTTGGAGTCGGGCAGCGGCAGCGGGGAGAAGCGGATGTGCTTGCCCTGCATGGACACGTCGGTCAGGCCGTACGCGCGGGCCAGCTGGCGGAACCGGGCGACGGCGATGAGGTTGACGACCGGGGCGGGCGGTTCGCCGTAGCGGTCGGTCATCTCGGCGATGACCTCTTCGAGGCGGGTGTCGCTGCGGGCCTCGGCGAGTTTGCGGTACATCTCCAGGCGGAGGCGTTCGACGGCGATGTATTCCGTGGGAAGGTGCGCGTCGATCGGCAGGTCGATCTTGACCTCGGGCTCCTCCTCGGGGCGTTCGCCCTTGAAAGCCTGTACGGCCTCGCCGACCATCCGCACGTACAGGTCGAAACCGACGCCCTCGATGTGGCCGGACTGCTCACCGCCGAGCAGGTTGCCGGCGCCGCGGATCTCCAGGTCCTTCATCGCCACATACATGCCGGCGCCGAGTTCGGTGTGCTGGGCGATGGTGGCGAGCCGCTCGTGCGCGTGCTCGGTGAGCGGCTTGTCCCGCGGGTAGAGGAAGTACGCGTACGCCCGCTCCCGGCCGCGGCCGACCCGGCCGCGGATCTGGTGCAGCTGGGCCAGGCCGAGCAGGTCGGCGCGTTCCAGGATCAGCGTGTTGGCGTTCGGGATGTCGATGCCCGATTCGACGATCGTGGTGCAGACCAGGACGTCGAACTCCTTCTCCCAGAAGCCGACCATCACCTTCTCGAGCTGTTCCTCGCTCATCTGGCCGTGCGCCACCGCGACCCGTGCCTCGGGGACGAGCTCGCGCAGCTTGCGGGCCGCCCGGTCGATCGACTCGACCCGGTTGTGCAGGTAGAAGACCTGGCCGTCGCGGAGCAGCTCGCGGTGGATCGCCGCGGCGACCTGCTTCTCGTCATACGCCCCGACGTAGGTGAGCACCGGGTGCCGTTCCTCGGGCGGTGTGGCGATCGTCGACATCTCCCGGATGCCGGTGATCGCCATCTCCAGGGTCCGCGGGATCGGCGTGGCCGACATGGTCAGCACGTCGACAGAGGCCCGCAGCGCCTTGAGCTGCTCCTTGTGCTCGACGCCGAAGCGCTGCTCCTCGTCCACGATGATCAGGCCGAGGTTCTTGAACTTGGTCGACTTGGCGATCAGCCGGTGCGTGCCGATAAGGATGTCCACGGTGCCGGCGGCGGCCTGCTCCAGGGCGAGCGCGGCCTCCTTCGGCGTCTGGAACCGGGACAGCTGCTTGATCTCCACCGGGAACTGGCTCATCCGCTCGGTGAACGTGTTGAAGTGCTGCTGCGCCAGCAGGGTGGTGGGCACCAGCACCGCCACCTGCTTGCCGTCCTGCACGGCCTTGAACGCGGCCCGGACCGCGATCTCGGTCTTGCCGTAACCGACGTCGCCGCAGATCAGCCTGTCCATCGGGACAGCCAGTTCCATGTCCTGCTTGACGTCGATGATCGCGGCCATCTGGTCGGGCGTCTCGGTGTAGGGGAACGCGTCCTCCAGCTCACGCTGCCACGGGGTGTCCGGGCCGAAGGCGTAACCCTGTGAGGCCTGGCGTGCCGCGTAGAGCTGGATGAGCTGGGCGGCGATCTCCTTGACCGCTTTGCGCGCCCGGGCCTTGCTCTTCTGCCAGTCGGCGCCGCCCATCTTGTGCAGGCTGGGCGACTCGCCGCCGACGTAGCGGGAGAGCTGGTCGAGCTGGTCGGTGGGCACGTAGAGCCGGTCGCCGGGCTGGCCGCGCTTGGACGCCGCGTATTCGATCACCAGGTATTCGCGGTCGGCGCCGTTGACCGTGCGCTGGACGAGCTCGACGTAGCGGCCGATGCCGTGCTGCTCGTGCACCACGAAGTCGCCGGTCTTGAGCTCCAGCGGGTCGATGGTGTTGCGCCGCCGGGCCGGCATCTTGCGCATGTCCTTGGTGGACGCGCCACGGCCGCCGGAGATGTCGTTGCCGGTGATCACCGCGAGCCGGGACGCCTCGTCGACGAACCCGTGGTTGAGCCCGCCGCAGGTGATCAGGATCTGGTTGTCCTGGATCGGCTTCTCGATCGAGTCGACGGGCGTCACACCCACGCCGGCGTCACGCAGCAGCTCGGTGGCCCGCTGTGCGGTGCCCTTGCCCTCGAAGACCAGCGCGATCGCCCAGCCGGCCGAGGCCCAGCCGGACAGGTCGGCGGCGAGCCGCGCGGTGTCGCCGTGGTAGAGCGGGACCGGCTGTGCGGCCAGCGCGATCGCGTCGCCGGCGTCGGGTGAGACCTCGACGGGCGACGGGTCCTCCCACGGGAGGGCTTCCGGTGACTCGGCGGTGGCCAGGCCGAACGGCGAGAGGGTCCACCACGGCTGGTTGAGGACGGCGGCGTGTGCCCGTACATCTGCAAGGCTCTTGAAAGCGACGGCGCCGACGTCGATCGGTGCCTGGCCTCCGACGGCGGCCGCGGCCCAGGACGCTTCGAGAAACTCGTCCGAGGTACGGGTGAGGTCGTGTGCCCTTGTCCGGATCCGCTCCGGGTCACAGAGCAGCACGTGGGTGCCCGCCGGCATGCAGTCGATCAGCAGCTCCATGCTGTCGGTTCCGTCCAGCAGAGCGGGTGCCAGCGACTCCATGCCCTCGACCGGGATGCCCTCGGCCAGCTTGTCCAGGATCTCGGCCAGCTCGGGGTGCTGCGCGGCCAGCGCGGCGGCCTTGGCCCGGACCGACGGGGTCAGCAGCAGCTCGCGGCAGGGCGGCGCCCAGAGCCGCTCGACCTTGTCGATGGTGCGCTGGTCGGCGACGGAGAAGGTGCGGATCTCCTCCACCTCGTCGCCCCAGAACTCGACCCGGGACGGGTGCTCGTCGGTGGGCGGGAAGACGTCGAGGATGCCGCCGCGGACAGCGAACTCGCCACGCTTGGTGACCAGGTCGACCCGCGCGTAGGCCATGTCGGAGAGCCGCCGGGCGACGTCTTCCAGCTCCGCCTCGCGACCGGCGACCAGCTCCACCGGCTCGAGGTCACCGAGGCCCCTGAGCTGCGGCTGGAGCAGTGACCGGACCGGCGCGACAACGACCTGCAACGGCTGCTCACCGGGGTGGGCGAGGCGGCGCAGCACGGCGAGGCGGCGGCCGACCGTGTCCGAGCGGGGGGAGAGCCGCTCGTGCGGCAGCGTCTCCCACGACGGGTAGACGGCGACCCGGCCCGGCTCGACCAGGCAGCCGAGCGCGTCGGCCAGGTCGTCGGCCTCCCGCGAGGTCGCGGTGACGGCCAGCACCGGGCGCTGGGCACCGCCGGCCTCGCCGGAGCCGGCCACGGTCGCCACCACGAAGGGCCGCAGCGAGGCCGGAGCGGTCAGGTCGAGCGAGTCCGAGTCGACGAAGCCCTTGCGGGCCAGGTCGCGGGCACGCGCGAGACCACGATCGCGCAGGGCGGCCGGGATCAGACCGGAGAGTTGCATGACGAGAGACCCCCTGAGGGCACGACGAACGACCCCGGTCGCCACAAGGACGGGGGTGCAACGAACAGCTTAGTCCGACACGCCGACAGTTCCCGCAGCCCGCGCCTTATCGCACAGCATGTCCGACATGGCAGCTGAGCAGTCCTGAAGCATGCCGGTTCGGTATGAGCACGTCATCCGGGGAGGCAACACGTGCGGATCCTGCTGCTCGTCACGGCGTTCAACGGTCTGAGCCAGCGCGTGTGGTGCGCCTTGCGCGAGGCCGGGCACGAGGTCGGAGTACTGCTGGCGACGAACGGGCGGGAGATCGTCGACGGGGTGCACGCGGCCGCGCCCGATCTGATCATCTGCCCCTTTCTGAAGGACCGTGTCCCGGCCCAGGTCTGGCAGCGCTGGCGCACGATCATCATTCACCCGGGCCCGGTCGGTGACCGCGGTCCGTCCTCTCTCGACTGGGCGATCAGCGACGGCGTACCGAACTGGGGTGTCACCGCTCTCCAGGCCGTCGAGGAGCTGGACGCCGGGCCGATCTGGGCGAGCCGGACGTTCCCGATGCCCGCCACACCGCCCCGCAAGTCGGCGCTCTACACCGGCCCGGTCTCGGACGCGGCCCTGGAGTGCGTCTTCGAGGTGGTCGCGAAGGCCGAGGACCCGGCGTTCGCGGGAGTTCCGGTGGCGAACACGCCGACCATTGCGCCCGGCGCGCGGCCCCGGCCGCTGATGCGGCAGGCCGACCGCGCCTTCGACTGGGCCGAACCGGCCGAGACCATCCTGCGCAGGATCCGCGCCGCGGACGGGTCGCCCGGCGTGCTCACCGAGGTGGGCGGGCTTGCGGCGTACGCCTACGACGCACACCCCGGCCTGGCCCGCGGTGGCCGCCCCGGCACCATCCTGAGCCGCCGCCAGGGTGCGGTGCTGGTCGCGACCGGTGACGGCAGCCTCTGGATCGGGCATCTGCGCCCGGACACCGAGGACGGGATCAAGCTGCCCGCCACGACCGTGCTCGGCTCGCGGCTGCGTGGCCTGCCGGACTCGCCGGCCGGGCCGGAGGGCGACCCGGAGACCGCGACCGCGTACCGGCAGGTCCGCTATCGGCGCGCCGGAGCGGTGGGCTGGCTGCACTTCGACTTCTACAACGGCGCGATGGCGCCCGGACACTCGCGCCGGCTGCTCGCCGGGCTGCGGCACGCCGTCGCCCAGGACACCCGGGTGCTGGTGCTGCGGGGCGGCACCGAGGCGTTCAGCAACGGCATCCACCTCAACACGATCGAGGCGGCGACCGATCCGTCCGGTGCGGCCTGGGCCGGCATCCGGGCCATCAACGAGGTCTGCCGGGAGATCGTCACCTGCACCCGGCAGCTGGTGGTCGCCGCCTACGCGGGCAGCGCCGGAGCCGGTGGCGTGATGCTCGGGCTGGGCGCGGACATCGTCGCCGCCCGGGACGGGATCGTGCTCAACCCGTACTACGACATGGGTCTCTTCGGCTCCGAGCTGCACACCTTCACGCTGCCCCGGCGGGTGGGCGCGGACCTCGCGCAACGGCTGATCGACGACAAGCTGCCGGTGAGCGCGAGCCAGGCGGCCCGGCTCGGCCTGGTGGACGAGGTCGGTCCGAGACACCCGGAGGCGTACGCCCAATGGCTTGTTGGTCTCGCCGACCACCACAGTGACGTGCGCACCGCGCGCAAGCGACGCGCGGCCAAGGCGAGGCGTCTCGCGGCCGAACGGATCCCGCTGGAGGTGTACGAGACACGCGAGCTCGCCGAGATGAGCCGGGACATCTACACCGATCGTTCCGGTTTCGCCGCCGCCCGCCGCGGGTTCGTCCGCAAGATCCGTCCGCAGGGCACCCCGCGGCAGCTGATGTTCACCCCGAACGCGGGTCCGGCGGCGGCCGCGCGGCCCCGGCACACCAACGCGGGACCGGGTGCCGAACGGCGCCCGACGATCCGCCCGGCCGTTCCGGTGTCGGCCTGACCACATGAGCGTCCTGCACACCCCGGACTCCGGGGCGACTCCCCCTGCCCGGAATTCCGCCCAAGACCGTTCCGTACCGGCTCAGCGACCACCCACCGGACGGGCGCCGATGCCGAGCGATCAGCTCGGCAGCACGCTGCTGATGCCGATGAAGTTCGAGTACAGCGCGTACAGCGTGCTGGCCGGACCGGCCGAGCAGCCGCCCGCGGACGGTACGCCGTACCGGGTGCGGATGCGCCCGCTGGCCCGCCGACGTCCGATTCGGACGGTGCTGATCACGCTCTTCGCGTTCGCCTTCGAGAGCACGTTCTTCGGCTGGCTGGTCACCTCGATCGAGCTGCCCGATCAGCGGCTGCACACGATGCTCTATCTGGCCACCATCTTCATGATCGGCGCGACCGCGACGATCGAGCTGTTCCGGCTGGTCAACGTCGTGACCCTGTGCCTGGCCACGCTATGGGCACGGGACCCGGTGCCGGTCGTGCCGGACACCGGCACGCGCGTCGCGTTCCTCACCACGATCGTGCCCGGCAAGGAGCCGATCGCGATGGTGGAGAAGACGCTGCGGGCCGCCCGTGAGATCCGCTGCGCCGGTCGGTACGACGTCTGGCTGCTGGACGAGGGCGACGACCCGGTGGTCAAGCTGATGTGCAAGCGGCTGGGCGTACGGCACTTCAGCCGGCGCGGGCGCGACGAGTACAACACGCGCACCGGGACGTTCAAGGCGAAGACCAAGCACGGCAACTACAACTCGTGGCTCGACGCGCACGGCGACGACTACGACATCTTCGTCTCGGTCGACCCGGACCACGTGCCGGCGCCGAACTTCTGCGAGCGGCTGCTCGGCTACTTCCGCGACCCGGACGTGGCGTTCGTGGTCGGCCCGCAGATCTACGGCAACTACGACAACCTGGTCACCCGCTGGGCCGAGTCGCAGCAGTACCTGTTCCACTCGCTGTTGCAGCGGGCCGGCAACCGGCGCGGGATCGCGATGCTCGTCGGCACCAACAACGCGGTACGCATCGCCGCGCTCAAGGCCGCCGGCGGGCTCCAGGACTCGATCACCGAGGACATGGCGACGAGCCTGAAGCTGCACGCCGGACGGAATCCGGACACCGGCAACCGCTGGCGCTCGGTCTACACCCCTGACGTCCTGGCCGTCGGCGAGGGACCGTCCACCTGGACCGACTACTTCACCCAGCAGGACCGCTGGTCCCGGGGCACCGACGAGGTGGTGGTCCGCCGCTTCGCCGGGCTGTCCTGGCGGCTGGGCCCGGGCCGGGCGCTGCACTACTCGCTGCTGATGTCGTACTACCCGCTGACCGCTGCCGCCTGGCTGCTCGGCGCGGCGAACGCGGCGGGCTTCCTGCTGCTCGGCGCGAAGGGCGTCCAGGTGCCGGAGCAGGTGTGGCTGATGCTCTATGTGGACGCCGCGCTCTTCCAGATCGGGCTCTACCTGTTCAACCGGCACCACAACGTCAGCCCGCACGAGGGATCCGGTTCGTCCGGCCTGGCCGGGATGCTGGCGTCCACTCTGTGCACTCCGGTCTACGTGTCGTCGTTCCTGGCCGCGGTGTTCCGCCGCCGCTCCGGCTTCGTCGTGACCCCGAAGGGCGACACGGCCAGCCCGGACCGGCTCGCCACCTTCGCACCGGGTCTGCGCTGGGCCGCCCTCTACGCCGCGATGCTCGCCGTCGCGCCGTTCTTCGGCCACGTCGACCCGGCCATGTACGCCTGGCCCGCCCTCAACCTCGTCATCTGCCTCACCCCGCCGGCCCTCTGGCTGGCGCGCCGCAAGTCATCCACCACGAAGGAGTCGCCCGTATGAAGCCCCGCTCGCGTCCCACCCTCGCTCGCCGTCTGGTGAGCGGTCTGGCCACGCTGGTGGTGCTCGCCGGAGTGGCGGTCGCCAACCGCCCGATGGTCGCGGTCGCCGCCGAGGCACTGCACACCTACAAGATCAACCGCGAGACCTACAAGAAGAGGTACGGCCACTGGGCTCGCCTGCCGGTGCCCCGCGACTTCCGGGTCAACGCGATCCACGCCGCCCTGCTTCACACCGGGAAGGTGCTGATCATCGCGGGCAGCGGCAACAACCGGGACGCCTTCGAGGAGAAGTCCTTCCGTACGGTCCTCTACGACCCGCGCACCGAGAAGTTCACCGACGTCGAGACGCCGACCGACGTGTTCTGCGCCGGGCACACCTTCCTGCCGAACGGGAACCTGCTGGTCGCCGGTGGCACCAAGTCGTACGAGGTGCTCGAGGCGGAGGTGGAGCACGCGGCCGGCGTCATGAAGATCAAGAACGAGTCGCCGGACCACGGGCCGAAGGTCTTCGATAAGGGGACCCGGCTGCTCTCGCCGACCGGGCGGGCCTACCTGACCAGGACGAAGGTGACCGTCCCGGCGGCGCGGAAGATGACACACGGCGCGCACACGATGGTGCACGCCGGCGAGGCCGAGATCTGGGTGGACGCCGAGCAGAAGGGCGACGGCTCCGTCGTGCGCGAGCCCGCCCAGTACACGATCGACGGTCTGACCGGGTACGACGCCCGCAACCTCTACGGGGTCGCCGACAAGATCACGCGGGAGAAGCAGGAGTACGGGGGCGACCGGACGTCGTACGAGTTCGATCCGGTGGCGGAACGCTATGTGCGTACCGGAAACCTGCGCGACCACCGCTGGTATCCCACCCTGATCGGCCTGACCAACGGCGAGGTCCTCGCCGTCTCCGGTCTTGACCAGTTCGGCCGGATCCTGCCCGGCCGCAACGAGCGGTACCAGCCGGACAAGCGCCGCTGGGTGAGCGCACCCGAGCTCAAGCGGTACTTCCCCACCTATCCCAGCCTGCACATGATGGCCGACGGGCAGGTCTTCTACTCCGGCTCGAACGCCGGTTACGGCTCCGACACCGAGGGACGCACCCCGGGCGTCTGGGACGTCACCCGCAACAGGTTCCGCACCGTTCCCGGCCTGCGCGACCCGCGGATGACCGAGACCAGCTCGTCGGTGCTGCTGGCGCCGGCACAGGACCAGAAGGTGATGATCCTCGGCGGCGGCGAGATCGGTGAGTCGCCGGTCTCCACGGCACGGACCGACATCATCGACCTCGACGAGAAGAAGGCGCGGTACCGGCCCGGACCCGATCTGCCCCGGCCGGCCCGCTACCTCTCCACGGTCCTGCTGCCCGACGACACGGTGTTCACCACCGGCGGCTCGTCCGGATACCGGGGCGGCCCCTATCGGGGCAAGCCGCGCAGCGACCTGTTCAACTCGCAGATCTACCGGCCGGCCGAGAACGCCTTCGCCACCGCCGCCGAGTCGACAGTCGGCCGCAACTATCACTCCGAGGCGATCCTGCTGCCCGACGGCCGGGTGATCACGCTGGGCGGCGACCCGCTCTACGACGCGACGGGCAAGAACGCCGGCACGTTCGAGCAGCGGATCGAGGTGTTCAGCCCGCCGTACCTGTTCCAGGGAACGCGGCCGGTCGTCGCCGGTGGGCCCGCCGAGATCAGCCGCGGCGCGAAGGCGCGCTACAGCACCCCGGACGCCGCCCGGATCACCTCGGCACGGCTGATCCGGCCCAGTTCGGTCACCCACGTCACCGACACCGACCAGCGCTCGGTCGCCCTGGACCTGACGGCCGGCGCCGGCGGCGTGGAGGTCACCGTGCCGAAGCGGGCCGGCCTGGTGCCGTCCGGCTGGTACATGCTGTTCCTGATCGACAACCGTGGTGTGCCGTCGACCGCGCGCTGGGTGCGGGTGCGCTGACCGATGCCCCGCCACCTCCGGGTGGACCGCCGGCGACGGCGTGCCGCCCTGATCACCGCACTGCTCGGAGTGGCCGCCGGCGGGGTGCTCCTGCAGGAACGGGAGCCGGCGCCGGCTGTCCGGGTGCCGGAGACCGCCGGTTCCGCGTACCCGGGGCTGCATGTCGACCCGAACGGTGCCGCCGCCGTACACGTGCGTGCTCTTCATCGTGCGGGCCGCAAGGCCGACGCGGAGGTCCTGCGGCGCATCGCCGACCGGCCCGCCGCCACCTGGTTCACCGACGCCGGGCCCGGCTACCAGCTGCGGGCCCGGCGGCTGGTGCACGCGGCCGCCGCCAACAAGCGGCTGCCGGTGCTCGCGCTCTACTACATCCCGTATCGCGACTGCGCGAGCTACTCCGCGGGCGGCGCACCGAACGCCCGGGCCTATCGGGCCTGGATAGCGTCCCTGGCCGCCGCGCTGCGCGGCTATCGCGCGCTGGTGATCCTCGAGCCCGACGCGGTCGCCCAGGCGGTGCGCGGCTGCCTGCGTGGCCGGGCCGCCGTGGAGCGATACGCGCTGCTCGCGCACGCCGTGGACACCCTGCGCGCGGTGCCCGGCGTCGCGGTCTACCTGGACGCCGGCAACCCCACCTGGATGCCGGCCGCCCGGATCGCTCCGGCACTGCGCCGCGCGGGCGCGATCAGGGCCCGGGGCTTCGCGCTCAACGTCGCCAACTTCGAGACCACGACCGACAATCTCCGGTACGGCACACAGCTGTCACGTCTTCTCGGCGGGCGGCACTTCGTGGTCGACACCAGCCGCAACGGCAACGGGCCGGCCCGGCGGGGAGGCGGTTCCGAACACTGGTGCAATCCGCCCGGACGGCGCCTCGGTGTGCCGCCGACCCTGCGGACCGGGCATCCGCTCGCGGACGCGTACCTCTGGGTGAAACGCCCCGGCGAGTCCGACGGCGCCTGCGGTTCCGGAGCCCCACCCGCAGGTCAGTGGTACCCGGCCTATGCGATGGCACTCGCCAGGTGACCGCTCGCCCGCCGAGCGCGCATGAGACTCTTGACTCAATTCACCCCCCGTCGGGGGTACGCCGATACGATCGGCGAAGTCGGGACAGCGCCGTCCTGGAGCCATCCGAGCGAAGGAGCGCCCCGATGACCGACGAGCCTGCCCACCTCGACCTGGAGGGTCCCGACGCACCACTCCGTGCCGACATTCGCAGGATCGGCACGCTGCTCGGCCAGACCCTGGCCCGGCAGGAGGGACGCCCGCTGCTGGACCTGGTCGAGGAGGTCCGCAAGCTGGTCCGGCAGGACGCGGCAGCAGCAGCCGACCGGCTGGCCGCCATGGACATCACCACCGGCACCAAGCTGGCCCGTGCCTTCTCCACCTACTTCCACCTGGCCAACATCACCGAGCAGGTGCACCGCGCCCGCGACCTGCGCCGCCGCCGCGCCAAGCTGGGCGGCTGGCTGGACCAGGCCGCCGAGCGGATCGCCGAGCGGGGCATCCCGGCCGACGAGATCGCCGCGGCCGCCCGCCGCCTCGCGGTCCGCCCGGTCTTCACCGCCCACCCCACCGAGGCCGCCCGCCGCTCGATCCTGTCGAAGCTGCGCCAGGTCGCCGATTCGCTCGACGCCGAGTCCGCCGCCGCGGCGCTGTACGGCGCGACCGACACCACCGCCTCCACCAAGCGTTTCGCCGAGCTGATCGACCTGCTCTGGCAGACCGACGAGCTCCGCCTCGACCGGCCGGACCCGACCGACGAGGCCCGCAACGCCGTCTACTACCTCAAGGACCTCTACGCCGAGGCCGCACCGCAGGTCCTCGACGACCTCGCCGAGACGCTGCGCCGGCTCGGCGTGGAGACGGCACCCACGTCCCGGCCCCTCACCTTCGGCACCTGGATCGGCGGTGACCGCGACGGCAACCCGTTCGTCACACCGGCGGTCACCCGCGACGTCCTGCTCATCCAGCATGAGCACGGCATCCAGGCCACCGAGAAGGCGATGGACCTCCTGATCGAGGAGCTGTCGGTCTCCCGGCGGCTGCGCGGGGTGTCCCTCGACCTCTCCGCGAGCCTGGCGCAGGACCTGGACAACCTGCCCGAGATCGCGGACCGGTTCCGCCGCGTCAACGCCGAGGAGCCGTACCGGCTGAAGGTGCGGGCGATCAAGGCGAAGCTGTCGAACACCCGGGCCCGGCTCCGGCACAACACGCCGCACGTGTCCGGCCGCGACTACCTGGGCAGCGACGAGCTGATCTCCGACCTGGAGCTGATGCGGGCGTCGCTGGCCCGCAACTCCGGCCAGCTGTCGGCGGTCGGCGTGGTCGCCACCGCGATCCGGCAGGCGTCCGCGTTCGGCCTCCAGCTCGCCACCCTCGATGTCCGCGAGCACGCCGAGAAGCACCACGAGGTGCTTCAGCAGATGTACACGCAGGTCGGCGAGGTCGACGACTACGCGACGCTCGGCCGGGCCGACCGGACCAAGCTGCTCGCCGAGGAGCTCACCGGGCGGCGGCCGCTCTCCAGCGCCGACACCCCGCTCACCGACTCGGCCCGCAAGACCTTCGACGTGTTCCACACCATCCGCGAGGCGCAGGACCGGTTCGGCGCGGACGTCATCGAGTCGTACATCATCTCGATGACCCTCGGCGTCGACGACGTGCTCGCCGCGGCGCTGCTGGCCCGCGAGGCCGGCCTGGTCGACATCCACACCGGCCGGGCCCGGATCGGCATCGTGCCGCTCCTGGAGACGCCCGCGGAGCTGGACGCCGGTGGTGACCTGCTGGACGAGATGCTGTCGCTCCCTGCGTACCGGGAGATCGTCCGGGCCCGGGGTGACCTGCAGGAGGTCATGCTCGGCTATTCGGACTCCAACAAGGAGGCCGGGATCACCACCAGCCAGTGGCGCATCCACAAGGCGCAGCGGTCGCTGCGTGACGTGGCCGCGCGGCACGGTGTGCGGCTGCGCCTGTTCCACGGCAGGGGCGGGACGGTCGGCCGTGGTGGCGGGCCCACGCACGAGGCGATCCTGGCTCAGCCGTACGGCACGCTGGACGGCGCCATCAAGGTCACCGAGCAGGGCGAGGTCATCTCCGACAAGTACACGGTGCCCGCACTGGCCCGGGAGAACCTCGAACTGACGGTGGCGGCGGTCCTGCAGGCCACCCTGCTGCACACCAACATCCAGGTCGACCCGGTACGCCTCAAGGTGTGGGACTCCACGATGGACACCGCCTCGGACGCGGCGTTCACGGCGTACCGCTCGCTGGTGGAGGACCCGGACCTGGCCGCGTACTTCTGGGCCGCAACACCCACCGAACTGCTCGGCGCCCTCAACATCGGCTCCCGCCCGGCCAAGCGCCCCAACGCGGACGCCGGCCTCGGTGGCCTGCGAGCCATCCCGTGGGTGTTCGGCTGGACACAGACCCGGCAGATCGTCCCCGGCTGGTTCGGGGTCGGCACCGGCCTGGCCGCGGCCCGGGCAGCCGGGCTCGGCGACGTGCTCGACGAGATGCACGAGAACTGGCAGTTCTTCCGGACGTTCCTCTCCAACGTCGAGATGATGCTCGCCAAGACCGACCTCTCGATCGCCCGGCGCTACGTGGAGACGCTGGTACCGGAAAACCTGCGGCCGATCTTCACGAAGATCGAGCGGGAGTACGAGCTGGCCGTCCAGGAGGTTCTGGCCATCACGGGGGGATCCGAGCTGCTCGCCGCGCAGCCGGAGCTGAACCGGACGCTGAGCGTACGCGACACCTACCTGGAGCCGCTTCACCACCTTCAGGTCGCGCTGCTGCGGCAGTACCGGGAGCTGGGTGAGGCGGGGCGCCAGATGCCTACGGCTCCGGGGGCTCGCCGGGGGCCGTCGGATTCGACGGCGCTGGAGCGTGCACTGCTCACCACGGTCAACGGCATCGCCGCCGGTATGCGCAACACCGGCTGATCCCTTCCTGCTCCACACCGCCCCGGGCCCTTCCGCCCGGGGCGGCCCCATTTCCGGCTGGCTCTCAGCGGTGCTCCGCGCCCGCCGAAGCCCCCCTGACAGCCAGCCGACGTGCCCAGCTGGCCGTCAGCGGTGCTCCGCGCCCGCCAATGCCCTCCTGACAGCCAGCCGACGTGCCCAGCTGGCCGTGAGCGGTGCTCCACGCCCGCCAAAGCCCCCCTGACAGCCAGCCGGCCGTGCCCCGCCTGCGGCGCGCGGCTGGCGGGGCACGGCTGGCGGGCCACGCCTGCGGCGCGCGGCCGACAGTGCCCAGCTGGTCGTGAGCGTCGCTCCGCGGCCGCCGAAGCCCCGCTGAAAGCCAGCCGGGCACCACCAGCTGGCCGTGAGCGCTGCCTCCCGGCCGCCGAGGCAGCGCTGAGCGCCAGCCGGGTGGTGTGACGGCGGCGGCGGAGGGCTTGGCGGGGGTAGGTGCACACGTTGGGGTTGCGTGTGCGACGACTAGGCCCAGGGAGCCTGTTGCTTTTTGGTTTCGGCGGGTTCAGGCGTATAGATACTTTTATGCATGTTTGAGATCATTGGTGGATGG